>JACQFZ010000050.1 GCA_016199745.1 Gammaproteobacteria bacterium | reverse complement strand
GCTGGGTCGGCGAATTCTTGACGCGCCGCCACGCTATCTGCGCGAACTGATGCCGTGGCGAGCGATTCCACCACTCGCGGCACAAGCCATGTCTGCCTATGCAGCGAAGAGCTGAAATGCGGGGAAACCTCAGGGTCTGACCCCGATTTTGAAAAAAGGAAATTGCAGTCTGACCTCGATTTTGTCTAGAATCCGGCCTTCTTTCTAAAATAACTCTCCTTCCTTCATAACGGCGAGCCACTACAAATCGGCCGCCGCTCCCAGGAATTGACGTACTCAAAAAGGGTGATCATGCGGACTATCAAAATAGACGAGATAGGCGAAAAGCTCGAAGAGCTTTTACGCGAACAAAACCCGATCGACGAAGACGTAGCCATTGTCGACGCTGCCGGCAATCGGCTGGGCGTCGTTATCCCAGACTACGCGTATCAGTTCCTCCTCAAGAAAACGGAGGAAGAAGAAGACAAGAAGGATCGCAAAACAATCGACGAGTTTCGCAAATCGGGAGAAGCAAATGACTGATCGGCGTTCGGAAGACTTCGCGGACTTGATGGATATCAAACGGCAGAAAGAGGAACAGCAGAAAGAAAATATGCCGTTAACCAACTGGGACGACGTGAAGCACCCTCGCAACGACGACGAGAAAAATAAAAATGGCTTATGAAGTTAAATTTAGCAAAAACGCAAAAAAGTCGTACGAAAAATTACCTGCCAACATTCGGACTCGCATTGATAAAAAGCTAGATTACCTGCGGATCACCCCGCGCGGAAATGACACGATTATGTTGTCCGGCGAGATCAATACATTTCGGACACGGGTCGGAAGTTATCGCATCGTTTACGAAATCCACGAGGATAAATTAGTGGTATGGATCCTCGATGTTGATCACCGTAAGGATGTGTACCGGGGCTAGGGCGTGTGATCGTGCTTAGGCGGCTCGTCCCCGCACTTCGCGCTTGATGCGCTTTCCGGCATCGCGCCGCGTTACGCGCAGGTCGTAAGCCTGCTGCAGATTCATCCAAAACTCGGGCGTCGTTCCGAAATAGAGAGAGAACCGCAGCGCTGTGTCGGCCGTGATACCGCGATCGCCATTGAGAATCTGAGTGATGCGGTTCGGCGGTACGCCGCAGGCCTCGGCGACCTGACTTGCGTTCAGCCCGAGCTCGTCCATCTCTTCCTGCAGGTGCTCGCCAGGGTGTATAGGGCGCATGTTGTTCATCGGTTAACCCCGTTAGTGATAATCCACAATCTCAACGTTGTGCGGGCCGTTGTCTCGCCACTCAAAGCAAATCCGCCACTGCCTATTGATGCGGATACTGGACTGGCCTTTGCGATCGCCTTTTAGAGTCTCCAAGTGGTTACTCCGTAAGGCGGCCAGGTCAGCCAGGGAAGTGACGGCATCTAACCGCTCTAGGCGGCGCTCAGCCTGCTCCACAAAACCGTCGAAGCGCCGGACCCGTTTGCCTTGATAGAGTGCTTGGGTATCGCGATCGCGAAACGATCGGATTGTCATTGCAAAAGCCTATCAGTTTTACGTTTTACGTCAAGCGTAAACGTCGACGCCGCGCCGCAACGAGCCGCAAACAATCGAAAAAGAATAGGGGTTACCCGTTAGCTCGTAGGATGGGTTGAGCGCTAACGATACCCATTGTCACTATGCTCCGGTTCCATTACAGCGCGAGCACTTACCGGTTCCCCAGCAAGTGCCGCAGTTCTCACCCGTGCCACGACACACCCAGCAGCGACCGTTGCCGTTGCAGGCGGCGCATACGGCGGCGATACGCAGGAAACGTGCGTTGTCGGTCGCAGTGGATATCTTGTGGATAGCGTGGAGGTGTTGCCTGTCTGCGATGAACCGGAAGGTCATTTTTTCGCTCCTTGCGAGCCAAAAAGGGGTGGGACGGATTTAAGAAACCGCTGATCTTTTTCCCGTGGACAGTTACTTGAGCCCGGTTTTCGGTGTTCTTGGGTTGTCGTCACGATCGTCGGGTAACGTTAACGGAGCTAAAAAATAGAAACCAGGTTCGGTTCGGCGAAATAAAACAACCCGAGGTGCAGCGTTGTCGGTGGAATCAAACGAGGTAAGCAATATTTGCCGGAACGCTTTTTTGCGCATGCGGTCACCTTCCCTGGGCGGTACTGAACGAGGGCTTCTTTGAGTGAAGTTTATGCGGGGGACACCGTCAAGTGCGGTGGCGGGGCGGATGGTAGATTCTTTCTAAGGACGATTTTAAAAAAACGCGTGGGCAGGAAAGCGCTGCCCACCCTACATGAATTATTCAGCGTTTCCTTTCACCGGCCACGTGTTCCATGCTGTTGTTGACTGTCTTGAAACGATCCAGGTATAAAAACAACGGCGCAAAGTTTTCGTGCTTGCGTTGTGCCTGAGCATTCGCCTGTTTGGTGTGGTCCTTCAACAGATTGCGATTGGGCAGGCCGGTTAATCGCGGAAAACCGTAGCGGTTTGCGAGGAGCGGGCAGAGGCGATGACGAGAGGATGATGAGTGTGATGGATATCGTTGCGCCCAACCCATCCCACAAATCGCAGAGGTCGGTAGACTGGACGCGAACTACGGCGCCAGCCTACCGACTTTACCGAAATTACAAAAGCTTTCCGATCGTTACGGCGTCGGATAGATATCCGCCGGCTTGACTACGATCCAGTTCTTGTCGGCAGTGACGGGCAGGCACAGCTCTTTTTGACGAGCGGCGAACTGCTTTTGCATGTCGAGGATCTGCGTCATGTATTTGTCTTTGCGATTGACCCAGAGATGAATACCACCGTGCTGGACGTCAGTCGCATGGAACAACATGTAACCATCGGACGACGGGGTGTCACCGGCGACCAGGATCGGCATTTTCCAACGATCGATGTAGGTCAAGATCGCAGCGTATTTACCGGCCATCCAGGTGTTCGGCGTCCACAGATACGGGGTCACGACTAGGCCGGTGTTGGCGGCTTCGTTGTAGGTACCTTTCGTGATCTGCAGGCGGGCGGTGGTGAGTGCCAGCGTCGTCGGATCCTTCAGCATGGTCGTCACGCCGATGACGTTCTGTGGCTTGACGTTGAAACCGTACTTCGGATCGGACAGCACCATGCGCACCAACTCTTCATGCGCGGCGGACATCACATAAACTTCGATGCCGTTCGCCATGAGATAGTTGTACAGCTCGCGTTGGCCCTGATACAGCTGTGGCCGGTTGACCGTGCCTTGCGTGTATTGGTCGCCGGTGAAGTACTCGATAGGAATCGGCTGGTTGTAAACCATCAGCTCGTCGACATAGCCCTTGAGCTGTTGCAGCGAGAAGCCGGAGAAGATCTGCGCGACCCACGGATAGCAAACCATGTCGTCGATTTCGCACAGGCGATAGTAGTAGCTGTTGAGGGTTTCTTGCTTGCCGCCGATATCCTTGAACGGGATGATCTTCAACGACGGGTCCATGGTGTCGCGCGTCAGCACGCCTTTCATCTCGAGGAACGGCAACAGCGACTCTTCGAGATCGTAACGGTAGGTCGTGTTATCGGCATCGAAGACGGCGTAGTCGCCCTTGAAGCGATGTTTGCTAACCATGTCTTTGAGTTTCGACGCTGCTTCGGTCGGCCAATGCGGCAGCGGATTTGCCGCCATCGCTGCTGACGACAGCCCTAACGCTAGCGTTATTGCTAACAATTTATGCCAAAGTTTCATTGCTTTCCTCTCTGACTTCTTCGGGTTGAGTAACGGTTACGGCTGTTACTGCGATCCCTGCGCGAAACTTCCCGACATCGGTTACAGCGACTTCTTTTTTACCCCGCGATAAATCCCGCAGTGTTCAATGGTGACGAACTTGAGAATTGGCGACGTCGATAAAGCGTTCGGGGTCGACGACTTGCGGTGCCACGTGCTTCCGCTTTGAGCGGTGATCTCGTGGCGCTACGTGATGTTCGGTATTTCCCCCGCAAAATGAGTCGTAGGGTTGTTGTCAGGGTTTTCGGTCAGTACCCCTAAGACCAACGGGGAACTTGAAACCACTTTAGAGGAGAAACGACGACTTACTTGATGTAATGCGTCGTATTTATGACGTTTTTTATAATATGCACAATATTACACAATTTATGGCGACGGACCGAGGATGGCGCCGGTGTCCCATCCGTTAATTCGTCAAAGCGTTCTTTACAAAACCACAAGTTTTCCCCTCTCCCTTGTTCCCTCTCCCGCAAGGGGAGAGGGAGACGCAACGTTAAGCGTCTGGGGATTCTTTAACGAATTAATGACTCAGGACACTAGATCGCGTTAGAAGTGTTCGGCGTATTACCCCTCTCCCACCGGGGTTAGGGAGAGGGGGTTAGGTAAAACTGTCGATGTTTCATACACCCCTCTCCCCACAAGCGGGGAGAGGGGATATTTGCTTAAGGTAGTGCCATTGGGTTCAGAAGGAAATTGGTTTGGAGTGCGATAGGGTGAGTTGGGCATCGCCTTGCTCAGTCCATCCTACATAGCGGTTTAAGATAACTAAGGGATCGGCGGTATCACTACGCGCCGTCGTTTTTCCACGAGCACGTGGGTGATGACGGCAGTCACGACGATTGCACCGCCGATAAGCGAGTGTGTCGACGGTACTTCGCCGAATGCCAACCAGACCCAAAACGGTGCCAGCGGAGTTTCTAGCGCGCCGATCAATGCCGTTTGCACCGCCGGGATCAGACGTGAGCCGACGGTGAAGAAGGTATAGCCGACGCTCATTTGGAACAGACTGAAGAGCACTAAGTAACCGAGATGATCCGACTGAACCTGGAACGTCGTTACCAGCGGTAGCGCGACAACCGCCGTCAGCAGGTTCGACATGCAGGCCGTGAATAGCATCGGCACGGACCGATAGGCGCGGATCATCACCATCGTAATGGCGAAGGTGAGCGTCATGGCGAACGCTAAAAGGTTACCCCAGAGATCGCCGGCGAAGTCCGATCCGCGCAGCATGATGGCAACACCGCAGATGGCAACGAGACTCGTGATCAGTGTGCGGGCGGTTACTTTTTCGCGGAGCCAGGCCCATGCGAGCACGGCGGCGATAAAGGGAACGGTGGCGTAGATGATCATTACATTCGCCACGGTCGTCAGCTTGACGGCGCAAATGAATGTTACCTGAGCGATGACGCCGAGAACGGTGATGGTCCAACCGGCCCAGCCGAAGCGGCGCAGTACGTCGACGGTTGTGCGGCCGTAGTACCAGAGAACGCAGGCGGCGATAAATATTCCGCCGAACAGACCGCGCCAGAAAAGTGTGCTCCAAGCGTCGAGCGGGATCAGCCGCGTGAAGAATCCGGCGGTGCTCCAGGCGATGGCGGAAACGGCGACTAACAGTACGCCGAGCCGATGTTGCCTGTGTTCCTCGTCGGTCACGTGTGGGAACTGGCTCGATCTATCCGTTTTATTGCGAGCGCGTCCGGGTTGGGTATCGTGCGGCTCTGCTGGAAGATTAGCAGAGTTTGTTTCACCCAAACCCTCCCCCGCGAAGTGGGGGAGGGATGAGAGTTTTAAAGCAACGTCGTTATTACTTAGTAATTGGCGTCGGGGAACGCCGCCTTGCGGCGATTGACGTAGTCCTGCAATGCTTCGTCTACCGCCGGGTCGAGCGCCGGCGCTTCGTACTCGCGCAGCATTCTCTTCCACAGCGTGTTGGAGCGTTGCGCCATGTCTTGCGCGCCTTCGATTTCCCATTGCTCAAAGCTGTTGTTATCGGCAATCGGCGAACGATAGAACGCGCTTTCGAAGTTGGCTTGAGTGTGGGCGCAACCGAGGAAGTGCTTGCCGGGGCCGACGTCGCGGATGGCGTCCAGTGCTTGGCCGTTCTCGGAAAGATCGACACCGGTGAGCAGCGTGTGCGCCATGCCGGCTTGGTCGACGTCCATGATGAACTTCTCGTAGCCCATCGACAGACCGCCTTCGAGCCAACCGGCGGTGTGCAACACGAAGTTGACGCCGGCGAGGCAGGTGGGGAGCAGCGTGTTGGCGGCTTCGTACGCGGCTTGCGCGTCCGGGATCTTCGATGCGCACAGGCCACCGCCCGAACGGAACGGAACACCGAGACGACGCGCCAACGCGGCCATTACGTACAGCACCAACGCCGGTTCCGGCGTGCCGAACGTCGGTGCGCCCGATTGCATCGAGATCGAAGAGGCAAAGCTGCCGAGCACGACCGGTGCACCCGGATTGACCAATTGTACGAACGCCATACCGGCCAACGCTTCGGCGAACGTCTGCGCGGCAGTGCCGGCAACTGTCACCGGCGACATCGCACCGGCGAGAATGAACGGCGTGATGATCGTCGCTTGGTTGTTACGTGCGTAAACCTTGGCGGCGCCGAGCATGGTGCTGTCGAAGGTCATCGGCGAGTTGGCGTTGATCAAGCTGATGATGCAAGTGCGCGGCTTGCCGGTGGCGGGATCGATGTAGTTATCGCCGAACAGGATTTTGGTCATTTCGACCGTGTCCTGCGCGCGCTCCGGCGCGGTGACCGAGCCCATGTACGGTTTGTCGCTGTACTTCATATGGCTGTACACCATATCGAAGTGGCGCTTGTTCACCGGCAGGTCGACCGGCTCGCAGATCGTGCCGCCAGAATGGTGCAGCGACGTCGACATATAAGCGAGCTTTACGAAATTGCGGAAGTCTTCGATGGTGGCGTAACGGCGGCCTTCATCGAGATTGCGAATGAACGGTGAACCGTACGCCGGTGCGAACACGGTGTTCTTGCCGCCGATGACGACGGTGCGTTCGGAGTTACGGGCATGCTGCGTGAACTCGCGCGGCGCGGTTTTTTGGACCAGTTGGCGGCACATGCCGTGCGGGAAGCGCACGCGTTCGCCCTTCACGTCGGCGCCGGCGGCTTTCCAGATTTCTAGCGCTTCGGGATCGTCGCGGAATTCGATGCCGATCTCTTCGAGAATCGTATCGGCGTTGCGTTCGATGATGCTCAGACCTTCCTCATCGAGTACCTCGAAGTACGGAATTTTGCGAGTGATATAAGGGATCGAGGTAGTGGAACGGGCCGATCGAGCGGCACGTTTGGCTTCGCGACCGCCACCGGCGCGCCGGGCGGAACGTGGGGGTTGAGCCTGCTGGTCTTGCATGGTATCTCCTGGTGTGAGGGACGGGGCCGTCCGTCATGCGTCTGAAATAATGAAGGAATTGCGGAAAACGTGCTCCCCGCCACCGGCAAAGTATGGTAAGAGAGCGCTCTAGCTTCTGACTGCTTTGCGACATCGTGTTATGTGTCCACGCCAATCCGCCGGACTATTATCTAACGGGTCCAGCGTCGCAAGCGGTCATTCCGCGAATCATCGACGACGTCGCAAAAATGCATGGACTCGTCGTGGGGGAGGGGAGCAAAAACTTCGCGAAACCCTAGGATTCGCGATCATATCGGCACTTTCACGTTGTAGACGGAGATTATTGAATGGTCGCAAAAGTTATCGACGGGCGGATCATCGCCCAACATGTTCGCGAAGAATGTAAGGGTCGGGTGGCGGCTTTGAAGGCTCGCGGCATTCAGCCTGGCCTGGCAGTGATCTTGGTCGGTAGCGATCCTGCTTCCAAGGTATACGTCGCGCATAAGATTAAAGCTTGCACCGAGGTTGGTCTCAAGTCGACTGCCCATGAATTCGCCGCCGACGCCAAGCCGGAAGTGGTCGAAGCGCTTATCCGTCAGCTCAACGCCGATCCGTCGATCCACGGTATCTTGGTACAGCTGCCGTTGCCGCCGCAATTCAACATGCAGCGCGTGCTCGAAACCATTTCCGTCGATAAAGACGTCGATGGTTTCCATCTCTACAACGTCGGCAGTCTCATGACCGGCAACACCGTGTTCCCGCCGTGCACGCCGTTCGGTGTCATGAAAATGCTCGAGCACGAAAAGATCCCCATTCGTGGGCAAAATGCCGTCGTCGTCGGTCAAAGCAATATCGTCGGCAAACCGATGGCGATGTTGTTGTTGCAGCAGGGCGCGACCGTTTCTATTTGCCATTCCAAAACCCGCGACCTCGCACAGTACACGATTATGGCTGACATCCTCGTTGTCGCCGTTGGTAGGCCGAAGATGATCATCCCGCAGATGGTCAAGAAGGACGCAGTCGTGATCGACGTCGGTATCAATCGCTTGCCCGACGGCAAGCTCGCCGGCGACGTGGACTACGACGGCGTCAAAGAGAAGGCGTCGTACATCACGCCGGTACCGGGCGGCGTTGGGCCGATGACGGTGACGATGTTGGTCAGCAATACGATCGCCTCAGCCGAGCGCGGGGCCAACGCAGCAGCGGGTGCGAAAGCGAAGCAAGCATAGTTCAAGTAGGGTGGGCAGCGTTTTTCTGCCCACGCGGACGTAAGAAAACACGTGCGCAGAAAAACGTTGCCCACCCTACACAAGTTAATTCTTTCTTCAGACAGAATCGGGGGCGTTAAGTGGAAAACGTGCAACGTGAAGCGATGGAGTACGACGTCGTCATCGTCGGCGGTGGTCCTGCGGGACTCGCGGCTGCCATTCGCTTGAAGCAGTTGGCGGCCGAGAAGAGCCAGGAGATCAGCGTCTGCTTGATCGAAAAGGGCTCGGAAATCGGCGCCCACATTCTGTCGGGTGCGGTGATGGATCCGCGCGCGTTGAACGAATTAATTCCCGACTGGAAAGAAAAGGGCGCGCCGCTCGACACGGTTGTTACCGAGGATCGTTATCTCATCTTGAGCGAGACCGGCGGCTTTCAAATTCCGAACGCGTTGCTACCGGGTTGTTTCCACAACGAAGGTAATTACGTCATCAGCCTCGGCATGGTGACGCGTTGGCTGGGGACCCAGGCCGAGGCACTCGGCGTGGAAATTTTCCCCGGCTTTGCCGGCGCCGAAGTGTTGTTCGACGAGAACGGCGCGGTTAAAGGTGTCGCCACCGGTGACATGGGCATCGGCAAAGACGGCAAGCCGACCGATGCCTACCAACCCGGTATGGAGCTGCACGCGAAGTACACATTCTTCGCCGAAGGTTGCCGCGGCCATCTCGGCAAGCAGCTCGAGCAAAAGTTTGGCTTGCGCGACGGCGCCGGCCCGCAGTCCTACGGTATCGGCATCAAAGAGCTGTGGGAGATCAAACCGGAAAATCACAAGCCCGGTCTCGTCATTCACACCGCCGGCTGGCCGTTGCCGTCCGATACCTACGGCGGTTCGTTCCTGTACCACTTCGGCGAGAACCTGGTGTCGATCGGCCTGGTCGTCGGCTTGAGCTACAGCAATCCGTATCTGTCGCCGTTCGAAGAATTCCAACGCTACAAGCTACACCCGAAGATTCGCGCGTTTCTCGAAGGCGGCCGTCGTGTGTCCTACGGCGCACGCGCCATCGCCGCCGGCGGTTTGGCAGCGTTGCCGAAGTTTGTGTTCGCGGGCGGTTGCTTGGTCGGCGACGACGCCGGCTTCCTCAACGCCTCGCGCATCAAGGGCAGCCATGCGGCGATCAAGTCCGGCATGATGGCGGCCGAGAGCGCGTTCGCGGCGTTGACCAATGGCCGCGCGCGTGACGAGCTGAAAGATTACCCCGAAGCGTTCCGCAACAGCTGGCTGTATCAAGAGCTGCACAAGGCGCGCAATTTCAAACAGTGGATGAGCAAAGGTCTGCACGTCGGTTCGCTCATGTTCTGGGTCGATCAAACCGTGTTCCGCGGCAAGGCGCCGTGGACGCTGAAGCTGACGCCGGATCACACCAAACTGAAGAAGGCGTCGGAGTGCACGCCGATTCAATATCCGAAGCCGGATGGCGTGCTCAGCTTCGATCGCTTGTCGTCGGTGTTCCTCTCCGGCACTAATCATGAAGAGAACCAGCCGGTGCATTTGCAGTTGAAACGGCCGGAAGTGGCGATCGACACCAACCTTGCGCTGTACGACGCGCCGGAGCAGCGTTATTGCCCGGCCGGCGTGTACGAGATTGTGCGCAACGACGCCGGTACGCCGCGGATGCAGATCAATGCGCAAAACTGTGTGCATTGTAAAACTTGCGATATCAAAGATCCGACGCAGAACATCAACTGGGTCGTGCCGCAGGGTGGAGAAGGGCCGAACTATCCTAATATGTAGTGCCGGACGTTTCGGTATTATGGACGCGTCGTTCGAGCGAACGACGCGTTTTTTCGTTGAGTATCATTCCGACGTACACGCGTGCCGCTCAACGTCGCGAGTGGGTGTTGTGCTAGGCTGAAGTCTCTGCTGAAGCTTCCGATGCGTGCACCTTCCATCATAGAGCTCCCATACCGTCCTGACAGTGCCGATAGCTTCGAGGCATTGGCCGATCGCCCGTGGTCGATGTTCATCGACAGTGGTCGGCCATGGAGTTCGCAAGGGCGTTACGACATTCTCGTCGCCGATCCCATCGAGACGTTGGTGACGCGCGGTGTAACCACCGAAATTCGTTCGGCCGACACGGTGGTGCAATCGTTCGACGATCCGCTGACGTTGTTGCAGCAGTCGTTAACGCGGTACGGATTGATAACGCCGATGGCGTCGTTGCCCTTCGTTGGCGGTGCGGTCGGTTACTTCGCCTACGATCTCGGCCGCCGGTTCGAGCGTTTGCCTGCCGTTGCCACCGATGTTGGACAATTGCCCGAGATGGCGGTCGGCATTTACGACTGGGCGGTCGTCGTCGATCACGTGGCACAGCGGAGCGCTTTTGTCGCGGTTGGCACCGATGCTGAACGTTACGAATCGTTGGCAGCGTTATTTCACCAATCGTCGTTGCCGCCTCAACGAACGGCGTTGCGTGCGTTGGCGCCGTTGGACACCACCCTCGATCGCGATGGTTACGGCGCCGCCTTCCGGCGCGTGCTCGGTTACATCGCCGCCGGCGATTGTTATCAAGTTAATTTGGCGCGGCGTTTTTCCGCGCCGGTTGCCGGCGATCCCTGGGCCGGTTATCGCGCGTTACGTTCATATAATCCGGCGCCGTACGCGGCCTATCTCAATACGCCCAATGCGCAAGTGCTGAGCGCGTCACCCGAGCGCTTCCTGCAAGTTCACGATGGCGTCGTCGAAACGAAGCCGATCAAAGGCACGCGTCCACGCCATGCCGATCCGGCGGTGGATAAACGTATCGCCGCTGAACTTCTCGCGAGCGCGAAAGACCGCGCCGAGAACGTCATGATTGTCGATCTATTGCGCAACGATCTCGGCAAGGTTTGCGAGTACGGCAGCGTGCACGTCGATGCGCTGTGCGCGCTCGAAAGTTTCGCCACGGTGCATCATCTCGTCAGTACGGTCAGCGGTCGACTGGCGCCGAAAGTGCAAGCGATCGACGTCTTGCGCGCTTGTTTTCCGGGCGGCTCGATCACCGGTGCCCCGAAGATTCGGGCGATGGAAATTATCGAAGACTTAGAACACGAACGCCGCGGCGTTTATTGCGGCGCGATCGGTTATATCGGTTTCGACGGCGCAATGGACACGAACATTGCCATTCGGACGATGGTGCATCAGCAAGGCGAAATGCGATTCTGGGCAGGCGGTGGGTTGGTGGCCGATTCGGTGGAAGACTCGGAGTATCAAGAGACGATCGATAAGGCGGCGGCGTTGGTGGCGTTGTTGCAGCCGTAATCGAAGCGTTCCTCTCTCCCCTTGCGGGAGAGAGGACAGGAGAGAGGGGGCTTATTATTCCCCCTCTCCCCCGGGAGTGCTGTTAACGCGCCAACGCCTCAATCGCCTCGCGATCGGTCGAAAAGAACGCCGCTGTACCCAGCTGTTGCGCTAACCCGTCTTTCTCCATCATCTCTCGAACCTGCTTCTTTACGCCCGAGAACCGCAAGGCGATTCCACGGTTATCGAGATAACGATGCAATTGCCGCAACGTCTCGATGCCGGTCGCATCGATGTCGTTCGCCGGTGAGCTACATAACAACACCGTGCGTATGTCAGCCGTTTGTTGCGTGCGCTCGATGACGTAACGTTCGAGTACCGGTGCGCTGATGTACGTGATTGCGGCATCCATACGAATCGCGAGGACCTCGGACGCGAGCGGTGGCAAGTTGTGCACGGCGCGATCGCGCAACGTACCGTCGCGATGTACGCCGACTTCGAGCAGACGCGGACGTGCGCGGCGATACAAGAAGCACAGCATCGATACGGTAAAGCCGGTAAATACGCCGACGTGGAGGTACGGCACCGAGAACAATGTCACTGCAAACGTGGCGATGGCAACGCCGCCATCGTCGCGTGAGGTGCGCCACAGCTTTCGGAAGACAGCGAAGTCGAGCAGGTTCAATGTCGGTACGATAATGACGGCTGCTATTACCGCACGCGGCAGGTGATACAGGTAGTCGGTAGCCCACAGCAAACATATCAACACGCACGCGGTCGTGAACAAGCTTGACCAACCGCCGACCGCGCCGGCGTAAGCGTTGAGCGCCGAACGCGAGAACGAGCCGCTCACCGGGAACGCACCGCTCGCGCCGCTGGCAATTTTCGCCAGCCCTTGGCCGATCAATTCTTGATCGACGTTCCATTGCTCACCGCGTTGGCGTGCCAGGGTTTTGCAGCTGGCCATGGCTTCGGTGAAGCTGATGAGCGCGATGATGACCGCGGCCGGCAATAGGGCACGATGCAGCGCCCAGCCGATCGCCGGGATCCGACCTATTTCTGGGAAGCCGCTGGGGATTGCGCCGATAACGGCGCCGCCGCTGTCGGCGAAGCCGATCATGTCGCTGACGACAATAGCGGCGATGCAAACCAACAGCACACCCGGAAGCCGCGGCAACAAACGTTTCAACAAAATGAGCGACACCAGCGCCGTTACGCCGAAGGCAGCGTTCTGCAGAATTTCTTGCGGCATCTGCCGCGCCATATCGGCCGCACGGCTAGGCCACGTGACGTTGATATCGGTCGGTAAACCGAGCAGCGCCGGCAGTTGCGACAAGATGATGATCAACGCGGCGGCGTTAATGAAGCCGGAGATCACGGGAAACGCGACGAAGTTGGCGATCAATCCGAGGCGTAGTGAGCCGAGTAATAGTTGGATGACGCCGGCATAGATCGCCAGCCAAATTGCCAGCGATACCCAATCGGCGCTTGCCGGTGTGGCTAGTGGCTGGAGCGCGGCGAACGTCAGCAGGCTGGTGAGCGCCACAGGTCCTGCGGCGAGCAGCGGCGACGAACCCCAAAGTATTCCAACGATGCACGGCAGCAATGCCGCATAGAGTCCGGTGACCGGCGGCATGCCGGCGAGCGTGGCGTAGGCGAGCGATTGCGGAATGACGACGAGACCGACGCTGATGCCGGCCCAAGCATCTTTGCGTAATGAATCAGCGGTAGGTTGTGACCAATTAAGGAACGGAAAGAAGCGGCGCCAATTCATCGACGGGTTACATCCTCTGCCCGCGGTAACAGGGCGGGGTAAGAGGAATAGTAACCTGAAACATCATTCGTTCCTTCTCTCGAGAGAAGGAACGTAATGATGGACTAGGTATTACAACGCGGAATGGTGGTATAAAAATTTCGCATGCCGAGTGGCAGCAAGGTTTAGCGCCGCGCGGCTTCGATCGCGTCGGCTTTTTTCAACAGTGCTTCCACCATGCGAATGCTGGCGAGGTCGATCAAGCGGCCATCCAGTGACACCGCACCTTTGCCTTCTTTGGCGGCTTGCGCCATTGCTTCCATGATGCGCCGTGCTTTCTTCACTTCCGCTTCGGTCGGCGTGTACACCTTGTTGGCGAGCTCGATCTGCGACGGATGGATCGCCCACTTGCCTTCGTAGCCCAACACCGCCGCGCGATTTGCTGCCGCGAGATAGCCGTCGGGATCACTGAAGTCACCGAACGGGCCATCGATCGGCCGCAAGCCGTAAGCGCGGCACGCGACCAGCATGCGCGTTTGCGCGGCGTGCCATTGATCGGTCCAGTAATAATCGCGATGGCCGTTTTCGTCTTTGTCGGTGAGCACACCGGAATCTTTATTGACGCCGCCGATGACGGTGGTGCGTGCGCGGGTCGACGCGGCGTAGTCGGCGACGCCAAACGACATCGCTTCCAAGCGCTTGCTCGACTGCGCGATCGCGTCGACGTTGGCCATGCCGAGGGCGGTTTCGATCAGCACTTCGAAGCCGATGCGCTTGCTGCGGCGCTTCGCAGTTTCGATCTGCGTCACCATCATGTCGACGGCGTAGACGTCGGCGGCGACGCCGGCCTTCGGAATCAAAATCATGTCGAGCCGCGGGCAGGCTTCGACGATGTCGACCACGTCCCGATACATGTAATGCGTATCGAGGCCGTTGATGCGGACCATCATCGTCTTCGTGCCCCAATCGATGTCGTTCAGGCCTTGAATGATGTTCTTGCGCGCTTGCTCTTTGTCGTCGGGCGCCACGGCGTCTTCGCAATCGAGAAAAATAATATCGGCGGCTGATTTCGCCGCTTTCTCGAACAGGCTAGTGTTGGAGCCGGGAACGGCTAGTTCGGAGCGGTGAAGGCGGGGGGTGGCTTGTTCGATGTTGGTAAAGCTCATGGCTTGTCCTTTCTGAAAGTGTTCGATGATTGCTCGATGGGATAGCTGAGTGGTTTTGTTGAATCACCGCTTTATCTAAAGCGTCCCCCTCCCCCCTTGCGGAGGAGGGGACAGGGGAGAGGGGGAAGAATGAATACGATTACCCCTCTCCCCCTTCCCCTCCCCCGCAAGGGGGGAGGGGAGCCTAGTGTGATGCAGCGGGGCTCAACAGAGCGCTGCGATTCTTTACGCCGAGACCTTGCGGTCGCTTTTCGAAGCCAGCGCCTTGCCAACCGTCGAACCCAGCTCCGACGCGCTCGGTGCCACCGACAAACCAAACGACCGCATGATCTCGCTCTTCTCGGCGGCGCTGTCACCGGCGGCAGAGATGATCGCACCGGCATGACCCATGCGTCGTCCCTTCGGCGCCGTTAAACCGGCGACATAACCGATCACCGGTTTGGTCATGTTCTCTTTGACCCATTGCGCGGCTTCCGCTTCCTGCGGTCCACCGATTTCGCCGATCATGATGACGGCTTCGGTCTCGGGATCTTCCTCGAACAACATCAGGTGATCGAGGAACGAGCTGCCATTGATGGGATCGCCGCCGATGCCGACGCTGGTGGTGACACCGAGGCCGGTTTCGGCCAGCTGCGCGGCAGCTTCATAGCCAAGCGTGCCCGAGCGCGAGACGATGCCGACCGAGCCGCGACGATAGATGTGCCCCGGCATGATGCCGAGCATTGCCTTACCGGCGCTGATGATACCGGCACAGTTCGGACCGACGACGGTAGTGCGGCGTTGCTTCGGATAGCGGAACAGGTAACGCTTCACCTGCATCATGTCTTGCGCCGGGATGCCGTCGGTGATGACGCACACCAAGCGCAAGCCGGCGTCGGCCGCTTCCATGATCGAATCGGCGCAGAACGGCGGCGGCACGAACACGATGCTGGCGGTGGCACCGGTGGCGTTGACCGCGTCCTTCACCGTGTTGAACACCGGTTTGTCGAGATGCTTCTGGCCGCCTTTACCCGGCGTGACACCGCCGACGATGTTGGTGCCGTAAGCGATCATTTCCTTGGCGTGGAAGGTAGCCTTGTCACCGGTGAACCCTTGTACCAGCACCGGCGTCTTTTCGTCGATCAATATGCTCATCGGGCTGCTCCTGATTTGGTCTTGGCACGATGCAGCTTCGACGCCTCGACCGCTTTTTGCGAGGCATCGAGCAGCGTCTCGGCGCTGATGATGGGAAGTCCGCTTTCTTCGATGATGCGACGACCTTCTTCGACGTTGGTACCGGCGAGTCGCACGATCAACGGCACATCGAGATTACGTGCCGCTTGCACCACACCTTGGGCAACCCAGTCGCAACGGTTGATGCCGGCGAAGATGTTCACCAGGATCGCCGAAATGTTTTTATCCGATAGCACCAGCCGGAATGCCGCCGCCACGCGCTCAGGCGAGGCGCCGCCGCCGACATCCAGGAAGTTGGCCGGTTCACCGCCGGCATACTTAATAGTATCCATCGTTGCCATGGCCAGACCGGCGCCGTTGATGATGCAGCCGATGTCGCCGTCGAGGCCGACGTAGTTCAGGCTGAACTTGGCCGCTTCGGCTTCACGCGGGTCTTCTTGCGCGTGGTCCTGCATCTCGGTGATCTGCGGATGGCGGTACAGGCCGTTATCGTCGAACGACATCTTGGCGTCGAGCGCATACACGCGATCGTCTTTCATCACCACCAGCGGATTGATCTCGATCATAGTGGCATCGAGCTCGCGAAACGCCTGGTACGCGCCCATGATGGCCGCGGCCGCGCGGCTGACTTGTTTGATATTGAGGTCCAAACCGAAGGCGAGCTCACGCGCCTGAAATTGGCGTAAGCCAACGGCCGGTTCGACGATGGTTTGCAGCAGCGCCTCGGGGTGATCCTTGGCGATCTCTTCGATGTCCATGCCGCCTTGGGCGGAGGTGATGACGCGGATGCGTTCGGTCTTGCGATCGAGCACGAAGCCTAAATAGATCTCGCGCTCAAACGATTCCGCTACTTCGACGTATACGCGGCCGACGATTTTGCCGTCGGGGCCCGTCTGGGTGGTAACGAGTCTTTTGCCGAGTAGCGCTTCTGCCGCTTCGTGCACTTCGTGATAGGTCCGGCATAGCTTGATGCCGCCGGCCTTACCGCGCGCGCCGGAATGAATTTGTGCTTTCACGACCCAACGGGCACCGCCGAGCTCGGTCGCGGCATAGACCGCTTGATCCGGCGTATACGCTACTTGGCCGCGTTGAATCGGCACCCCAAATCGAGACAGCAATTCCTTTGCCTGGTATTCGTGAATGTCCACCGTATGCTCCTCAAAGGATGAAAAATCGGGTCAGATCTCATCTCATCGCGTTAGCGCACGTTGTTCCTTTCTCGTTGGAAAGGCGATTCGTTTTTTTGTCACTACGTGCGGCGGCGTTCGGGCGATGAACTTTTTTAATCGCGGCTCTGTGGATTCGGTCGATCGGCGTCTATCGTCGCCGGCAACCGCACCCACAAAGCCACGGGTACTCACATGTTGCTTCTCGTGGTCGTTACGCTTTGGCAGCGACAGCGGAGTGGAGCGGTGTGACCGTCTTCTTGCCGAAACGGTCGTGCGTACGCCAATACGTCGAGGCAGCGGCGACGCCACTGCCCGGCGTGACTTTGATGCCCACGTCGAGCATAGCCATCTCGCTGCCGGCAATCGCACTCATTAGCATGAGTTCGTTCAGATCGCCGAGATGACCGATACGGAACACTTTGCCGGCCACCTTCGACAGGCCCGCACCCAACGCCAGGTTGTAGCGACGATAGGCAATGTCGATCACGTCGGCGGCGTTGAAGCCCTCCGGCACAACGATCGCACTGACCGTGTCGGAGTACCACTTCGGTTCTTTGGCGCAGACTTTCAGCCCCCAACCTTGCGTTACCGCGGCGCGCACGCCCTCCGCCAGGTAATGATGTCGGGCAAATATATTGTCCAAGCCCTCTTCAAAGATGATGTTTAGCGACTCGCGCAGCCCATAGAGCAGCGATAACGCCGGGGTATAAGGGAAATAACCGGTGGCATTCGCTTTGACCATATCGGCCAGGTCGAAGTAACAGCGCTTGGACTTGGCGCTTTCCATCGTTTTCAACGCCTTTGGGCTAACGCCGAGGAAGCTCAAGCCGGCCGGCATCATGAAGCCTTTCTGCGAGCCGGTGATGGCGAGGTCGATGCCCCAGTCGTCCATGCGGAAATCGATGCTGGCCATCGAGCTGACAGCGTCGACATACAGCAGCGCCGGGTGCTTGGCGGCGTCGAGCGCGCGGCGGACGCCGGCGATATCGCTGGTGACGCCGGTGGCGGTTTCGTTATGGCAAGCGAGGATGCCTTTGATCTTATGATCTTTGTCGGCCTTGAGCGCCGCTTCGACGCGGTCGAGCGGCACGCCTTCGCCCCATTCGCAGTCGATGACTTCGACGTCGAAACCGAGGCGCTCGGCCATGTTGATCCAAAGCAAGCTGAATTGACCGAAGCGCACGGCCAAAATTTTATCGCCCGGCGACAACGTGTTGGTCAGTGCCGCTTCCCAGGCGCCGGTGCCCGACGACGGGAAAATAAAGACCGAGCCGCTGGTGGTTTTGAAGACCTTCTTCAGATCGGGCAGCAGGCTGTTGGTGAGCTCCGGGAATTTGGATGACCGGTGGTCTTCCATGGCGACAACCATGGCACGTTGGACCCGGTCGGGGACATTGGTAGGGCCGGGAACGAACAGATGGTTTCTGCCGGGGATCCGCGTGCCTTGGGTTTGTGACATGGGTTGCTCCTAAATTAATTAAGAATGTTAATTGGTAATATCTTAAGTAGCTTTGTGGGACCGCGACAGTCGTATTGCGACAGTGCAGCCTGCCCCGATTACGGCGGCGACGCCGCCATTGGGTGCCTGAATCTCTGATCTAGTTTTACCCCTGTCATCAGCTTCGGTGTCCGCGCCAGCTATTTCTAAGTGCCCGTTATATAGGCAGTCACTGGTTGCCAGCCAACCCATTTACAGGTGTGGCAAACGCTAAGGATTTCACCGAGCAGGAATACCGACGCGTAATGATCTACCGGAACTGCGCTGTAAGTCGAGCAGAAAATGGATCTAGCGCTTCCCGAGAACAGAGCCCTTACTGAAAGCCAAAGGAGATAGGGCGGGGCAAGCCGCCCTATCTAGTTGAAATGAAACCGCTGCGGTAGCGGGTATGGCGATCAATTGATAACGATGGCGCGGAAATCGTTGATATTGGTCAACGTCGGCCCGCTGATAACGAGATCATTTGTGCACTCGAAGAAGCTGAAGCTGTCGTTGTTCGCCAGCATCGCCGCGGGGTCGAGGCCGAGTGCCCGGGCGCGGGTGATGACATCCGGGGTAACCACAGCGCCGGCATTGCGTTCGGTGCCGTCGATGCCGTCGGTACCGGCGCAGATACCGTGGATACGTGGTGCGTCGTTCAGGGCGATAGCGAGAGCCAAGGCGAACTCGCCGTTGCGGCCGCCTTTGCCGTTGCCGCGGATGGTGACGGTGGTTTCACCACCGGAGATCAGCACGCACGGCGTCGACGTCGGTTGCCCATGACGGCGTACCTGCATGGCGATGCCGGCGTGTACTTTTGCCACTTCCCGCGCTTCGCCTTCGATAGCGTCGCCCAAAATTAAAGTTTGGTAACCGGCGTTGCGCGCCACTTGAGCAGCGGCCTCGAGGCCGTCTTGAGCGCGGGCGATGGTGATCGATTCGCAGCCGTCGAAACACTTGTCGCCCGGCTTCGGGCTTTCCAGTTTTCCTTGCTCCAATAAGGCGGTGATGTGCGCCGGCGTGGCGATGTTGTACTTCTTGAGAACGGCGAGCGCATCGGCGCAGGTCGTGGGATCTGGCAACGTCGGTCCGGACGCAATTGTCGTCGGATCGTCGCCCGGCACGTCGGAGATCAGCAGGGTGACTACGCGCGCCGGCCGCGCGGCGGCGGCGAGGCGTCCGCCTTTGATCGCCGACAAATGTTTACGCACGGTGTTGAATTCATGAATCGCTGCGCCCGAGCGCAGTAACGCGCGGGTGAGGGCGCGTTTATCGTCGGCGGAAATTTCCGGCGCCGGCAACGACAACAGCGCCGAGCCGCCGCCGGAGATCAGCGCAATCACTAAATCGTCCGCTGTCAGCCCGGCGACGTCGGCGAAGATCGCGTTGGCGGCGCGCATGCCGGCATCGTCCGGCACCGGATGGCTCGCTTCGATGAGGTTGATGTGTTTGAGCGGCAACGCATTGCCCGCCGGTACGACGATGGTCCCCGACAGTTTCGTCGGCCATTGTTTCTCGACCGCCTGCGCCATCGATGCCGCTGCTTTGCCGGCGCCGACGACGATGGTGCGTCCGTTCGGCGGCTTCGGCAGAAATTTGCCGATCACGCGCGCCGGGTCGGCGGCGGCAACGGCAGCTTGGAACATATCGAGCAGCAGCTTTTTTTCAGGTGCGGGCATGGGTTTCAGCAATCGGTGCGGTTGATCCAGTAGGGCGCAAAGTATCGATCAGTTGCGACTTTGTCTAGCGATCTTCTTTATGCAAATACGTCTTTGACGGTTATCAATTCGCCCGGTTGGTCGGGCTCGTAGCCCGGCACGTGGCTGATGACTTCCTGAAATTCGGGTCCGCGCAACATCGCGATCAATTCTTGTAGTCCCGGTTGCCGCAGCGTCTTATTGCGGCAACCGAGCATGTAGCGTTCTTTTACCATCGGCACGAAATCGAGTTTGAATTGCCGTGCCGCCGGTTCGACACCGAAGCCGACGTCGGCCATGCCGCTGGCGACGAATGCCGCTACCGCGGCGTGCGTGAATTCACCGCCTTCGTAGCCCGGAATGCGGCGCGGATCGATGTCGAGCGAGCGCAGCATACCGTCGAGCAACGTTCGCGTACCGGAGCTGCGTTGCCGGTTGACGAAGCGGATGCCCGGGCGCGTCAGATCGGATAGCGACGAAATGTTGAGCGGATTGCCTTTGGCCAGGATCAAGCCTTGCGTGCGAATGACCAATCGCACGATCTGCAGTTGCCGTGAGCGTAGCCACTTAGCATACGGTGCCCATAATAAGTTACTGAGCTCGCCGATCGGCACGTGAAAGCCGGCGAGCTCGCATTGCGATTGCGACAGCGAAGTGAGAGCGGCAACGCTGCTCATGTATTGCAGATCGACTTCGGCGTGGCCGTAACGGCGCATTAGCGGCGGCAGTTTCTCGACGGCGTAGCCGTGGCTCGCGTGCAGCCGAATGATCGATTGCGAATTCTTGAGACCGCGGTTGATTTCGAGATTCAGATCCGAGGCGATGTTTTCGAGTTGTTGAAATAGCCGCGCGTCGCTGCGTTGTTCCGCCCACAACAAGCGTGCGCCGAGCGGTGTGAGTGTTGCGCCCTTGCCACGTTGCATATGGACCAACGGGCTGCCGAAGAACTGTGACCACTTGCCGAGCAGATCCCAGGCATAACGGTACGAGATCTTGGCCTGCTTAGCGGCGAGGGTAAGCTTGCCGGTGTCGTGTATAGAACCGAGTAGACGAAACAATTGTGGGTCTACTGTCTCCCCAGTTTCGCTAATGAAGGTCCAGGCCGGCCGAATCGTTATTTTTGCCATTGGCACAAAAACTCATATTTGCCGTTTCGTTAACCAGTGCTAGGTTTAACGCTCATATGGGAACCACCGTTCGGTTCGCATATGCGCCTACATCATAATCGTAGCGCCCCAGTGGTCCCTAGCTTTACCTTACGCGAGGATGAGAAATGCCAGACCCAGTCGGGCAATCCAACGCCGCCAGTGCGGTTGCTGCCGCCATTGCCGCGCAGAAACACCGCCCCGGCGCGCTTCTGCCCATACTTCATGAGATCCAGGACAACCTGGGTTACGTCCCCAAGGAAGCGGTGCCGGTCATCGCCAAGGCGTTGAATCTGTCGCGCGCTGAGGTCCACGGGGTCATCACCTTCTACCATCATTTCCGTTCGTCCTCGCCGGGTAAGCACGTCGTTCGCATCTGCCGCGCCGAAGCCTGCCAGTCGATGGGCGCCGAGCGCCTGATCGAGCACGTGCAGACATCGCTCAAAACGGAGATGCACGAAACCAGCGCCGACGGCCGTTTCACGATCGAGCCGGTTTATTGCTTGGGTAATTGCGCGTGCTCGCCGGCGGTCATGATCGACGATCAACTGCATGGCCGGGTCGACGCCAACAAGTTCGACGACATTCTTAAGAATCTGAAGGAGACGGCATGAGCATCACCGTCTATGTCCCGCGTGACGCCGCCGCGCTGTCGTTAGGCGCCGATGCCGTCGCGCAAGCGATCACCGCGCAAGCGGCGCAGCTGGGTGCGGCGATCAAGCTCGTGCGCAACGGTTCGCGCGGCATGTTTTGGTTGGAGCCGTTGGTGGAAGTCGCAACACCAACTGGTCGCGTAGCCTACGGCCCGGTAACGCCGAAAGACGTCGCCAGTTTGTTCGCCAGCGATTTTCTGCAAGCCGGCAAACATCCGCTGCTGCTTGGCGCCACCGAAGAAATTCCTTACCTCAAGAAACAAGAACGCCTCACCTTCGCCCGCGTCGGTGTGATCGATCCGATCTCGGTCGACGACTACGTTGCTAACAACGGTTATCGCGGTTTGATTCGTGCGCTGACGTTGGACGGCGCGGCGGTGGTGCAGCACGTGCTCGATGCTGGATTGCGCGGCCGCGGCGGTGCGGCGTTCCCGACCGGTATCAAATGGAAGACCGTGCTCGGCGCACAGGCCGATCAGAAGTACGTCGTCTGTAACGCCGACGAAGGCGACTCCGGTACCTTCTCCGATCGCATGATCATGGAAGGCGATCCGTTCGTGCTGATCGAAGGCATGACGATTGCCGGTATCACCGTCGGTGCCAGCAAAGGCTACATCTACCTTCGCTCCGAATATCCGCATGCCGAGATCGCGCTGAACCAAGCGATCGAGGCAGCATACGCCCGCGGTTATCTCGGCGAGAACATTTTGAAGTCCGGCAAGCGCTTCGATCTCGAAGTGCGTCGTGGCGCTGGTGCTTACATCTGCGGCGAAGAGACCTCGCTGCTCGAAAGCCTCGAAGGCAAACGCGGCATGGTGCGCTACAAGCCGCCGCTGCCGGCGCTGCAAGGGTTGTTCGGTAAGCCGACGATCATTAATAACGTCATCTCGTTCGCGAGCGTGCCGATTATCTTGGACAAGGGCGCCGATTTTTATAAGAACTACGGCATGGGCCGCTCGCGCGGCACGTTGCCGTTCCAGCTTGCCGGCAACGTCAAGCACGGCGGTCTAGTAGAGAAGGCATTTGGTTTGACGCTGCGCGAGTTGCTGTTCGACTTCGGCGGCGGTTCCGCGACTGGTAAACCGATCCGTGCCGTCCAAGTCGGCGGCCCGCTCGGCGCCTATTTGCCGGAATCGCAATTCGACACGCCGCTCGACTACGAGGCGTTCGTCACCATCGGCGCCATGATCGGTCACGGTGGCGTGGTCGTGTTCGACGATAGCGTCGATATGGCGAAGATGTCGCGCTACGCGATGGAGTTCTGTGCCATCGAATCGTGCGGCAAGTGCACGCCGTGTCGCATCGGTTCGACCCGTGGTGTCGAAGTGATGGACAAGATCATCGCCAATCAAGATCGCGAGGCGAACGTGGCGTTGTTGCGCGATCTTTGCGACACCATGCTCGCCGGCTCGCTGTGCGCGCTCGGCGGCATGACGCCGTATCCGGTGGTCAGTGCGCTCAATCACTTCCCGGAAGATTTCGGGATTAAGGCGCGCACGCGTAGCGCTGCGTAACGTGCAGCACTGAGTTAATTAATGAGTTCCTTCCCCCTCAGGGGGAAGGTCAGGATGGGGGTGGGTTTGTCAGGCACAAACGCAAACCCACCCCCACCCCAGCCCTCCCCCTGAAGGGGAGGGAGCCGCAGCGGCGGCGCAATTTGCAGAGGAGAGATTTGAGATGGCATCACTGAACCCGACCGACTACGGAACCCCGGCCCGCGAATCCGAGCAGCTCGTCACGCTCGAAATCGACGGCATGAGCATCAGCGTTCCCGCCGGCACCTCGCTCATGCGCGCGGCGGTGGAGGCGGGTGTGAACGTCCCGAAGCTCTGCGCCACCGACAGCCTGGAATCGTTCGGCTCCTGTCGCCTGTGCTTGGTCGAAGTCGAAGGCCGTAAAGGTTATCCGGCGTCGTGTACGACGCTGGCCGAGCCGGGCATGAAAGTGAAGACCCAGAGCGACAAGCTCGCGCAAGTACGCCGCGGCGTCATGGAGCTCTACATCTCCGATCATCCGCTCGATTGCTTGACCTGCAGCGCCAACGGCAACTGCGAGCTGCAGGACATGGCCGGCGTCGTCGGTCTACGCGAAGTGCGCTACGGCTACGACGGCGAGAACCACTTGAAGTCCGAGAAGGACAACTCGAATCCGTATTTCAGCTTCGATCCGTCGAAGTGCATCGTCTGCTCCCGCTGTGTGCGCGCCTGCGAAGAAACCCAGGGCACGTTCGCGTTGACCATCGACGGTCGCGGCTTCGCCTCGGTCGTGTCGCCGGGTCAGAACCAAGACTTCATGGATTCCGAATGCGTCTCGTGCGGCGCCTGCATTCAGGCGTGCCCGACGGCGACGTTGATGGAAAAAACCGTGATCGAGAAGGGTCAGGCGGATCACGCTGTGGTCACGACCTGCGCGTACTGCGGCGTCGGCTGCTCGTTCCGCGCCGAGATGAAGGGTGCCGAAGTCGTGCGCATGGTGCCGCATAAAGACGGCCACGCGAACCACGGCCATTCGTGCGTGAAGGGCCGCTTCGCTTGGGGCTACGCGACGCACAAAGACCGCATCACCAAGCCGATGATCCGCTCGAAGATCAGCGAGCCGTGGCGCGAAGTGTCGTGGGACGAGGCGATCAATTACGCCGCGTCCGAGTTCAAGCGCATTCAAGGCAAGTACGGCAAAGACTCCATTGGCGGCATCACCTCGTCGCGTTGCACCAACGAAGAGGTCTATCTCGTTCAAAAGTTGATCCGTGCCGCCTTCGGCAACAACAACGTCGATACCTGCGCGCGCGTTTGCCACTCGCCGACCGGCTATGGCTTGAAGACCACGCTCGGTGAATCTGCCGGTACGCAAACCTTCGACTCCGTGGAAAAGGCCGACGTCATCGTCGTCATCGGCGCGAATCCGGCGGCCGCTCATCCGGTGTTCGCCTCACAGATGAAGCGCCGTCTGCGCGAGGGTGCGAAGTTGATTGTTGTCGATCCGCGCACCACCGAAATTGTCGACGGTCCGCACATCAAGGCGGATTACCATCTGAAGTTGCTTCCCGGCACGAACGTCGCCGTCATCAATGCCCTGGCGCATGTCATCGCCGCCGAAGGGTTGATCAAAGACGATTTCGTCGCCGAACGTTGCGACATGAAAGAGTTTGCCAAGTGGAAGGAATTCATCCTGAAGCCGGAGAACTCACCGGAAGCGATGGAGCCGATCACCGGTGTACCGGCGGCCGATATCCGCGGTGCCGCGCGCTTGTATGCCACCGGTGGCAACGGCGCCATCTATTACGGTCTTGGTGTCACCGAGCACAGCCAAGGTTCGACCATGGTCATGGGCATCGCCAATATCGCCATGGCGACCGGCAATATCGGTCGCGAAGGCGTCGGCGTCAATCCGTTGCGCGGTCAGAACAACGTGCAGGGTTCGTGCGATATGGGTTCGTTCCCGCACGAGTTGCCGGGCTACCGCCATATCTCCGACGTCACCACGCGCAAGTTATTTGAAAACGCGTGGGGTGTGACGCTGCAGGATGAACCTGGTCTACGCATTCCTAACATGTTCGAAGCCGCCATCGACGGCAGCTTCAAGGGCATGTACGTGCAGGGCGAAGACATCGCGCAGTCGGATCCGAATACGCAGCACGTGACCGCGGCGCTGACCTCGCTCGAATGCTTGGTGGTACAGGACCTGTTCCTGAACGAGACGGCGCGTTTCGCGCATGTGTTCTTGCCCGGCTCGTCGTTCCTCGAGAAGGACGGCACGTTTACCAACGCCGAGCGCCGCATCTCGCGCGTGCGCAAGGTGATGCCGCCGTTGCCTGGCAAGGGCGAGTGGGAAGCGACGATGGCGTTGTCGAACGCCCTCGGTTATCCGATGAACTACACGCATCCGTCCGAGATCATGGACGAGATAGCGCGGCTCACGCCGACGTTCACCGGCGTCAGCTACGAGAAGATCGACGAGCTCGGCAGTATTCAATGGCCGTGCAATGACAAGACGCCGGAAGGCACGCCGATCATGCACATTGACCAATTCGTGCGCGGCAAGGGCCGGTTCGTCATCACCCAATATGTGGCGACCGACGAGAAGGTTAACCAGCGTTATCCGTTGATTCTCACGACCGGTCGTATCCTGTCGCAATACAACGTCGGCGCGCAAACTCGCCGTACCTACAATAACTTTTGGCACAGCGAAGATCGTCTGGAAATCCATCCGCACGACGCCGAAGAGCGTGGCGTCAACGAGGGCGATTGGGTCGGTATCAGCAGCCGCGCCGGCGAGACGGTATTGCGCGCGACCGTTACCGATCGCGTGCAGCCGGGCGTGGTTTACACCACGTTCCACTTTCCGGAATCGGGCGCCAACGTCATCACCACCGAGAACTCCGATTGGGCGACCAACTGTCCGGAGTACAAGGTGACGGCGGTGCAGGTAACGCCGGTGTCGCAGCCGTCGGAGTGGCAGAAGCGCTTCCATCGTTTCCGCGACGAGCAGATCCAATTCGTCGAGCAGCGTACCAAGGCGGCGAAGGCGTCGTAACGTCGGAGATGCTGGTGAAGTTGCCCGCGCAAACCGGCAAGTACTCCGCCCAACATTGGGACGGGACGGCGACGTCGGCGGTGCAGGATGTCGTCGCCGAAGAGGTGCCGGTCGGTTTGTTCTACAACGGCGTATCGCATGCCGTGATGTTGGCGACGCCGCATGACCTCGAAGACTTCGCCTTCGGTTTTTCGTTGAGCGAAGGATTGGTGCCGAACACGCGCGATATTTATGACGTGCACGTGCGCACCACCGACATGGGCATCCAGGTTCTGCTCACGGTCGCGGAAAATCATTTCCTCGCGATCCAAGAACGTCGGCGCACGCTCGCTGGACGCACCGGCTGCGGCATCTGCGGCACCGAGAGTCTGGAGCAGGTGCTGCGGCCGTTGCCGGCGGTACCAAAGGGCACTGTCATTCATCCCGACGCGTTGCATCGTGCGTTCGCCGAATTGCCGAAGGGCCAACGTTTGAACACATTGACCGGCGCGGTCCACGCGGCGGCTTGGGCGACGCCGACAGGCGAAGTGCAACTCGTGCGCGAAGACGTCGGCCGGCACAACGCGTTAGATAAATTGATCGGCGCGATGGCCAAGCAGGGCGTGGCCTGCGACAGCGGCTTCGCCGTGCTTACCAGCCGCGCTAGTTGCGAAATGGTGCAAAAGGCAGCAACCGTTGGTATCCCGTTATTGGCGGCTATTTCCGCACCTACCGGTCTCGCTATCCGTTTGGCTCAGCAGAGCGGACTAACGCTAGTCGGCTTCGCACGCCAACACGGCCATACGGTTTATGCCGGGCCGGAACGAATTCAAACTAATCAGAGTCTCGACTGCGCATGAACGTAGAACATTTAGTGACGATGGCGAATCAGATCGGCGCCTTCTTCGAATCCCAGCCCGATCGCAACGAAGCCGTTGCCGGCGTTGCCGATCACCTGCGGCGTTTTTGGGATCCACGTATGCGGCGTGCAATTGTTGCGCACGTGCAAGGTGGCCATAACGACTTAAAGCAGATCGTGGCCGATGCGGTGAAAGTGCTGGCCGCCGAGCAAGCTGAAAGAAAAAACTAACGCTATTCGCGATTAAGTTAGTTTTTTTACCCAACCCTTTGCTCCTCGCCGGCACTCATGTCGGCGCATCGATGGCATGCGCCGGCTACCGCCCGTCCCAATGTCGTAAAAATTCAATAACCGGTCGTCTTACGTCGGCATACCGACACGTAAGTCACTTATACCTCCTCAGCAGTGCATAATCGATTTGTCGGCGTGGGTGCAGTTTGTTGTCGTTGGGAAGGGAGAACCAATCGTGAATGATCTTGCATGTTCACGAGCCGCTGCTGGTCCCGCGTCGGCGCCGTAATACACCGACGTAAGGGGCCACTAAGATGCGTGACCGAGTAAATCTCGAAGCGATGTCGGCCGACGATAGCGTCAGCCGCCGCGATTTTATGAAGCGGGCGCTGGCGCTGGGCGTCTCTGCTTCGCTTGCCGGCAGCATGTTGCCGCAAAACGCCAAAGCGGAAACTCCGAAGCGCGGCGGCCATCTCATCGTCGGCCTCAACGGCGCCAACCCCACCGATATTCTCGATCCGGCGACTTACACCGCGAGCCATCTGCAAATTATCGGCATGCAGCTCTATAACACGCTAACCGAAGTCGAAATTGGCCTCGATCTGCGGGCACAACCGGCGGCACATCCGGCGCTGGCGGAAAGTTGGGATGCCAAGCCCGGTGCTAAAGAATGGATCTTTAAAATCCGTAAGGGCGTAACGTTTCACAACGGCAAGACGCTTACCCCGGCCGACGTCGTTTATTCGCTCAATCATCACCGCAAGCCAGATTCCAAATCCGGTGCCAAGTCATTGCTGGCACAGATCGCCGACATCAAGGTGAGTGACAGGCACGAGGTAAAAATCACGCTCAATAGCGGCAACGCCGATATGGCTTACCTGTTGGCGGATTACCATCTTTGCATCGGACCCGAAGGTACGAACTTCCTCGATGGTATCGGCACCGGCGCCTACGTATTGGAGAAATACCAACCCGGTGTGCGCGGCCTGACGAAACGCTTTAAGAATCACTATCGTTCCGATCGTGGCTTCGTCGACTCGGTCGAGACCCGTGCAATCAATGATCCGGCCGCGCGTTTGAATGCGTTGCTCGATGGCTCGGTACACATCATCAACCGGGTCGATCCGAAGGCAGTGCTTTCGCTATCGCGCAACAACAAAGTCCAAGTATTCGAAATTGCCGGCAGCGCGCATTACTGTTTCCCGATGCGTTGTGATATCGCGCCGTTCGACAACAATGATTTGCGCCTCGCGCTCAAATACGCTGTCGATCGCGAGGCGATGGTGCAGCAAGTGTTATACGGTCACGGCAAGCCCGGCAAAGACGTGCCGATTTATAACTACGATCGGTTTTATGCCTCCGATTTGCGCCAACGTCGTTACGATCCCGATCTCGCGCAATTTCACTTTAAAAAATCCGGCCACAATGGACCGGTGGTATTGAGCGTATCCGACGGGGCTTTTACCGGTGCCGTCGCTTGTGCCGAGATTTTCCAGAGGAGTGCCAACGCTGCCGGTATTCCCTTGAAGGTCGAGAAGGTGCCGGCCGATGGTTACTGGGACAACGTATGGATGAAAAAGCCGTTCTGCGCGTCGTTCTGGGATGGCCGCGCGACGGCGGATCTTATGTTGTCGGTGGCTTATAAGTCCGATGCACCGTGGAACGAGTCGTTTTGGAAGCGCTCCGATTTCGACAAATTGCTCGAGGCCGCGCGTAGCGAGCTCGATTTTGTAAAGCGTCGGAAGATGTACTTCGATCTGCAGTCGATGGTTTACGAAGACGGCGGCGAAGTTATTCCCATGTTCAACAACACCATCGACGCCGGATCGAGTCAGGTTAAGGGCTTCCTGGCCCTACCGACCAACCCCGTCAGCGGCTATCGGGCACCCGAGAAGGTTTGGTTGGAGGCCTAGTTAGCCAATAAACGACAGGTTACCGCCCAATAAGCGGTCGCCTAATGATGTTCGGGTCTCCTTGCCTTTGGCAGTAAGCGGGGCAGGGAATTGATGCGCAACCTCAATGGGTTGCGCATTTTTTTTTGCCAAAAATTCGAGGGAATTCGGTACTTATTCCATCTTCGCCAATGTCGCTATTCGTTATTCGTTAACTGGGCAAATTGCTCGGCAATGTTCTATACCTCAATTACCCATAATTAATCTTCTAGGAGTTGCCGGTATGCGTGATTGGGAAGACCTCAAGGCGATGTTAACTGCGGGACGAATTAGCCGCCGCGACTTTTTGAAGCGATCGGCAGCGCTAGGTGTCTCGTTCGCTCTGGCGGACGGCGTGCTTTCCAAGACGGCATCGGCCGATGCCATTACACCGAAGCGCGGCGGTCATTTG
Source organism: Gammaproteobacteria bacterium (assembly GCA_016199745.1). Taxonomy (NCBI): domain Bacteria; kingdom Pseudomonadati; phylum Pseudomonadota; class Gammaproteobacteria; species Gammaproteobacteria bacterium. Next base: position 121,905 of record JACQFZ010000050.1, on the reverse strand, counting down.
ATTCTTGGCGTCAACGGCGCCAGCCCACAAGATACGTTGGATCCGGCAAATATCGTCGCTGTGCATCTACAGATTGTCGGCATGCAGCTCTATAACGCTCTGGTTGAGGTCGATATCGGGTCCGATATCCGCGGCCGGCCGGTGGCGCAGCCAGCATTGGCCGAGAGTTGGGAAGCCAAGCCAGGCGCGAAAGAATGGACCATCAAGCTCCGCAAGGACGTGACGTTCCACAACGGCAAGTCGATGACGGCGGCGGATGTGGTTTATTCGCTCAATCATCATCGTAAGAAGGATTCGAAATCAAGCGCCAAGTCGTTGCTCGAGCCGATCATCGACATCAAGGCGACCGACAAGCATGAAGTAAAAATTACGCTCAACAGTGGTAATGCGGACATTCCGTATCTGCTCGCCGATTATCATCTGGCTATCGGGCCTGAGGGCACTAACTTTCTCGACGGCGTCGGTACCGGCGCGTATGTTTTGGAAAAGTTCGAGCCCGGTGTGCGCGGTCTAACCAAGCGCAACCCCAATCATTACCGCTCTGATCGCGGCTTCGTCGACTCGGTTGAAACACTCGCGATCAATGATCCGAAGGCGCGTATTGACGCGTTGTTGGCCGGCAAAGTGCATTTGATTAATCGTGTCGAAGCGAAATCGGTATTGGCGTTATCGCGCAACCCGGCTTGTCAGGTATTCGAAATTTCCGGCGGCGCGCATTACACGTTCCCGATGCGTTGCGATACCGCACCGTACAATAACAATAGTCTGCGACTCGCGTTGAAATGTGCAGTCGATCGCTACGCTATGGTCGACAAAGTGCTGTACGGCCATGGCAAGGTCGGCAAAGACGTGCCGATTTCGCCGTACGATCGTTTCCAAGCGGCCGATATTCCGCAACGTCAGTTCGATCCGGATTTAGCGAAGTTCCACTATAAGAAATCCGGACACAGTGGTCCGTTGGTGTTGTCGGTATCTGAAGGTGCGTTTACCGGCGCCGTCGCCTGCGCCGAGATTATCCAACAAGGTGCCGCCAAAGCCGGTATCAACGTGCAGCTCGACCGCGCCGCCGCGGAAACTTACTGGGACAACGTTTGGCTGAAGAAGCCTTGGTGCGCATCGTATTGGTCCGGTCGACCGACGGCCGATCTCATGTTATCGGTTGTTTATAAATCTGATGCGGCCTGGAACGAGTCGGCCTGGAAGCGTCCCGACTTCGACAAGTTACTCGCTGTCGCGCGCGCCGAGTTGGATTACGGCAAGCGCAAACAAATGTACCGCGATCTGCAAATGATGATTTACGAAGATGGCGGCGAGATCATCCCGATGTTCAACAATACGATCGATGCCGGTTCGAGCAAGGTCAAAGGCTTTAATGCGTTGCCGACCTACGAGTTGAGCGGTTATCGAGCGCCCGAAAAGGTTTGGTTGGAATAATTCGCTAATCCTCGGCAGACGGAATTGCCCGGCGACGCCCCCCAGAAGGGCGCGTCGCTCGTTTTTTAGTTTAAGGGTGCGTAATGGTATTCAGCATGATCTCCATAAGACGATGTCGCGCAATATTTCTCCACAGTTAACTCTTAAATAGTCGGGCCATTTACCATGTTCTGAGTGCTCTATATTTATGGAACCCGTTTCGATGCAATAGCCATCATGTCGCTGTCATCGCGGGCTTTGATCGATGTTCAACACTAATCGGTAGGAGGGTTGCGATGCGCGAGTGGGAAGACCTCAAAGCGATGTTGGCGTCCGGGAAGCTCAGCCGGCGTGATTTCATCAAGCGTTCGTTAGCGCTCGGAGTATCGGCGGCAACGGCCGGTACGTTGTTAGCCGGCGTGGCGCAGGCGGCTGAGCAGCCGAAGCGGGGCGGCCATCTGCTGCTGGGTCTTCATGGCGGTAGTAGCAGCGATAGCATCGACCCTGCGACTTACACGTCGTCGTTTATGCAGGTGATGGGCCAGCAGATCTTCAATCCTCTCCTCGAAGTCGACGTCGGCGCAGATGTGCGCGCCCGGCCGAAGCTTACGGCGGCCCTGGCGGAGAGCTGGCAAGGCAAGCCCGGCGCCAAGGAGTGGGTGATGAAGCTGCGCAAAGACGTCACCTTCAGTAACGGCAAGACGATGACGCCGGAAGATGTTATCTATTCGATCAACCATCACCGCGGTAAAGATTCCAAGTCGGGTGCCAAAGCCTATTTAACATCGGTAACGGACATTAAGGCGACTGGCAAGGACGAGGTCACCATTACGCTTGATGCCGGCAACGCTGACTTGCCTTTCATTTTGGCGGATTTCCACCTACAGATTGTGCCGGAGGGCGATAAGTTCGACGGCAAAGTGACTACCGGGCCATACGTTGTCGAAGACTTCGAGCCTGGTGTGCGGTTAATCCTCAAGCGCAACCCCAACCATTTCCGCAAGGACCGCGGTTTCGTGGATTCAATGGAAGCACTGGCGATCAACGATGCGACGGCGCGTATTAATGCGCTGAACAGCGGCTCAGTTCACATCATCAATCGCGTCGATCCGAAGTCGGTGTTGTCGTTGTCGCGTAACCCCAAACTGCAGTTGTTCGAGATCACCGCTGGTGCGCACTACACGTTCCCAATGCGCTGCGATACGGCACCGTTTAATAATATAGATGTGCGGCTCGCGCTTAAATATGCGATCGATCGTCAAGCCATCGTCGATCGCGTCTTGTTAGGACACGGTAAGATCGGCAACGATAATCCGATTGCTTCGCATTATCTGTATTACGCCTCCAATATTCAACAGCGCCCGTACGATCCAGACCGCGCCAAGCATCACATGAAGCGGTCCGGCTACAGTGGACCGATCGTGCTCAGCATCTCCGACGCCGCCTTTACCGGCGCAATTGACACTGCGCAAATCTTTCAAGGGAGCGCGGCCAAGGCTGGCATCAAGTTGGAGATCGATCGTGTGCCGGCCGACGGGTATTGGGACAACGTATGGATGAAAAAGCCGTTCTGTGGTTCCTATTGGGAAGGTCGCGCGACGGTCGACCTGATGTTGTCGGTGGCCTATACGTCAGATGCGGCGTGGAACGAGGCATTCTGGAAGCGGCCGGACTTTGACAAATTGTTAGCCGCGGCGCGCGTCGAGCTCAATTCGGGCAAGCGCATGAAGATGTATCACGACTTGCAAGCCATGGTGGTCGACGACTGCGGTGAGCTCATCCCGATGTTCAACAGCACGATCGACGCAGGCTCGAAGCAGGTGAAGGGCTTCGTGCCGTCGCCGGTCTATCAAATGGGCGGAGGACTTGGACCGCAAAAGGTCTGGCTCGATACCTAAAGGGCGTCAGTAGCGGTACAGCAACCATCCGTAGCCGGTTGGTTACGGATGGTTTTTTTTGCTTATTTTGACATTGCCAGGCCATATTCCGCGGCGGCGCTTTCCAACCACAGCCAGAGATAGTCCGAGAAGCTGCGGCGGACAACGATCTCATAGGTCGGCTCGCCGTCGAGCTGGCGGATTAAGATCGGCGCCTTGGCGAGATGAGTTTGCGCGCACTGGCCGACGCGGAACGACCGTGGATGTAGATCGAGCGGGCATTCCTTCGTAAACAAGGCACGGGCAGAGCGCCCGCGGAACACCAGCACGGTCTGGCCGCCGCTGACTTCCGTCACGGCAACGAATAAACCTGCCAACGCCTTGCGCAGCTCGCCGACCAGGGCGGTTGCACGCTCGCCGGTGGTGACGATCAACCACTCGTTCGGGCCGAGCCAATAAACGGTATTGCCTTGCGCCTCGTGCACTGTGTTCGCGGCCGTCGGCACATCGACGCCAAGGACCTGGCTGGCAGCGCTGACGAAGCGCGGGTCTTGGGCATCGCCACGCAAGTTGACGTGGCCGAGCAGGGCGCGTTCGTTGACGATGACACCGGCGTTGCCAGTGCCCTTGGCGGCGCGCTCGTTGAGCTTGAATCGAACCAGCGGGCTTTCCGCTACGACGGTATTAGACATTTTGACGTGCTCCTTCCGGATCGACAAACACCGAGCCGGTGATAGTGGCGGTGATGACACGACCGTCCGCCAGCGGGCATTGAACCTTCTCGCCCATGCGCTTGCGGCCGCCTTTGACCATGGCCATGGCGATCGAGTGACCGAGGAAGGCGCTGTAGTAGCTCGACGTTACGTGGCCGATCATCGGTGTTGGGATCGGCACCGTGCTGTCGGTGACGACCTGGGCACCTTCCGGAATGACTTCCTTCGGGTTCTCGGTCAGCAGGCCGACCAAGTGCTTGCGGTTGTCGCGCGCGGTATCGGAGCGCGATAACGAGCGCCGGCCGAGGAAGTCTTTGCCTTTGGTAATGGCCCACTCCATACCGAGGTCGATCGGTGTGACCGAGCCGTCGGTGTCTTGGCCGACGATCACGTAACCCTTCTCGGCGCGCAGCACGTGTAAGGTCTCAGTGCCGTACGGCGTGATGTCGTATGGCTTACCTGCTGCCATCAGCGCTTCCCACACATGTCGACCATAGTTGGCGTTGATGTTGACTTCGTAGGCGAGCTCACCGGAGAAGCTGATGCGCATGATGCGCGCCGGCACGCCGGCGACGGTGCCTTCTCGGTACGCCATGAACGGGAACGCTTCCGGCGAGAAGTCGACGTCTTTGCAGACACCTTGCAACACCTTGCGGCTGTTCGGGCCGACGACGGCTGGTGTCACCCAATGATCGGTGACGGACGTGAGGTAAACCTTGAGGTGCGGCCACTCGGTTTGCAGCCAGCGCTCGAGCCACGACATAACGCGCGCGGCGCCGCCGGTGGTGGTGGTCATCAAGAAATGATTTTCGGCGAGACGCGTGGTGACACCGTCGTCGAACACCATGCCGTTCTCGTCGAGCATGAAGCCGTAACGGCACTTGCCGACGCCGAGCTTGGTCCACGAGTTGGTGTAGACCCAGTTCAAGAACGTGGTGGCGTCCGGACCTTGGATGTCGATCTTACCGAGGGTCGAGGCATCCATGATGCCGCAGCTCTTGCGTGTTGCCACGCACTCGCGGTTGACGGCGTCGTGCAGCGATTCGCCGTTCTTCGGGAAATACCAAGGACGCTTCCATTGGCCGACGTTTTCGAACAGCGCGCCGTTCTCTTCGTGCCATTGGTGAATCGCGGTTTTGCGAATCGGATCGAGCAAATCATTCAGCTCGCGGCCGGCGATCGAACCAAACGTGACCGGCGTGTAGTTCGGACGGAACGTAGTGGTGCCGGTGCTCGGGATATCTTGGCCCAACGTTTGCGCCAGGATCGCCATGCCGTTGATGTTACCGAGCTTGCCTTGATCGGTGCCGAAGCCGAGCGCGGTGTAGCGCTTGACGTGCTCGATCGAGCGGTAGCCTTCGGCGGCGGCGAGCGCGATGTCGGAGGCGCCGACGTCGTTTTGCAGATCGACGAACCGCTTCGGACCGCGGCTGATCGGATAGGTCGACGGCACGACCCAAAGCGGCTTCAGCGCCTGCTCTGCCGGTTGTTGTGCCTTCGGTAGGGGCGGGATGGTGGCGTTGCTAAAGCCGGCGAGGCGTGCCGCCTCGGTACCGGCGCTCAAGCCTTCGTTCAGGCATGCGGCCAACGCGAAGCTGCCGTTACCGGCGCCGATCGAACGCTCGGCTTGCACCGATGTGCCGGGTACGAAGCAGGCCTTCGCTTCATCGAAGCGGGCCTTGCCGCCCGATTGTGCATGCAGATGCACGGCCGGGCTCCAGCCGCCGGAAATGGCCACCAGGTCGCACGAGATCGTTTGTGCCGAGCCGGTGACGCCGTTGCCGGCAAGCGTCATGACTTTGACGCCGCTGACGCGCTTGCAGCCATCGACGTCGACGACGACCGAGTTATCGATGATTTTGATTCCAGCCGTGCGCGCTTGCTGCGCTAGCTCGCCTTGCGGCTGGCTGCGCGGGTCGACGATTGCGGCCACGGTGATACCGGCGGCAGCGAGATCGAGCGCGGTTTGATAGGCGCTGTCGTTGTTGGTGAAGACGACGGCATTGACGCCGAGGTGCACGCCATATCGGTTCAAGTAAGTCGATACGGCCGACGCCAGCATTATGCCAGGGCGATCGTTGTTGCCGAACACCAGCGGCCGTTCGATAGCGCCGGTCGCCAATATCACTTGCTTGGCACGCACACGCCATACGCGCTCGCGCGCGCCTTTGCGGTTAGCGATTGGCAGGTGATCGGTTAGGCGCTGGTTGATCGTTACGTAGTTGTAGTCGTGATAACCGAAGACGGTGCTGCGCGAGAGCAGTTGCACGTCCGGCATCGAGCGCAGCTCGGCCAGAGTACGTTCGACCCACACATTCGGCGCGACGCCGTCGATGGTCTCGGTCGTTCCGCGCACGCTCAGTAGGCGGCCGCCGAATTCGTTTTGCTCATCGGCGATGATTACACGTGCGCCGGCACGACCGGCAGCGAGCGCAGCGGCCAAGCCGGCGACACCGCCACCGGCGACCAATACGTCGCAGTGGGCGTAGGTCTTGTCGTAATGATCGGGATCAGCGACTTCCGGCGATTTGCCGAAACCGGCGCCTTTGCGGATGAAATGTTCGTACGTCATCCACAACGACTTCGGCCACATGAAGGTCTTGTAGTAGAAGCCGGCGGGCATGAAACGCGCGAACTTGCTGGTGATCGACATCAAGTCGAAGTCGACACTCGGCCAGCAGTTGACGCTACTCGCGCTCAGGCCTTCATACAACTCGATTTCGGTCGCGCGCGCGTTCGGTACGGTGTAAGCACCGGTTTCGAGCTGCACGATCGCGCTCGGTTCTTCGACACCGCTCGAGACGATGCCGCGCGGGCGATGGTATTTCCAGCTGCGCGCCACCAGTGACACGCCGTTGGCGAGCAGGGCAGAGGCGAGCGTGTCGCCAGCATGGCCTTGGTACTGCTTGCCGTTGAAGGTAAACGAAATCTTTTTGCTGCGGTCGATGCGACCGCCGTTATCTAAACGGTGCTGACTCACGCGCCACCTCTTAAACCGCAAAGCGAACCGACTTGCCCTGTCCCCTTGTGCTGCGCACGGATGCGCGAATGTCGCGGGCGCAGGAGCGACCGGGACAGGGGTAGAGGAGAGGGGATGTTGAACGAAGGCAACGCCGATTCACGGCCGCCGTTCGTAATCGAAGGTGCAATCATTCAGCCGCTCCCGGCGCTTTTTCGCCGACCTTGTAGACGGATTTGATTCGGTAAGTCACGGTATCGCGCTCGGCATTGAACCAGCGCCGGCAACCCATCGCGTGGTTCCATTGCTCGAGGTGACGACCTTTGGAATTTTTGCGCATGAATACGTAATCGCCCCACTCGGCGTCGTTCATCGCGTCGGTATCGAGCGGACGCACGATGTGCGCTTCGCCGCCGTAGGAGAATTCGGTTTGCGACCGTACACCGCACCAGGGACAGGTGATCAATAACATAGTGATGACTCCGGTTAGTGCGCTACTGCCGCCGCCCCATGCTCATCGATGAGGTGGCCGGTGGAGAATCGCTCGATAGAGAACGCTGAGTTGAGGTCGTGCGGGCGATCTTGCGCGACCGTGTGCGCAAACACCCAACCCGAACCCGGTGTGGCTTTGAAGCCGCCGGTGCCCCAACCGCAGTTGAAGTAGAGGCCTTTGATCGGCGTCGTGCTGATGATCGGGCACGCATCCGGGCAGACGTCGACGATGCCGCCCCATTGGCGGTTCATGCGCACGCGGCTGAACATCGGGAACAGCTCGCAGATTGCTGACAGTGTGCCTTCGATGATCGAGAAGCTGCCGCGTTGGCCGTAGCCGACGTAGGAATCGATACCGGCGCCGATGACGAGATCGCCCTTATCGGATTGGCTGATGTAACCGTGCACCGCGCCCGACATGACGACGGTGTGCAATACCGGCTTGATCGGTTCGGACACGAGCGCTTGCAACGGATGGCTTTCGACCGGCAAGCGAAGGTCGGCCATGTTGGCGATTACGCTCGAATTACCGGCAGCGACCACCGCGACTTTCTTCGCCTTGATGAAACCTTTGCTGGTCTCGACGCCGACGACCTTGCCGCCTTCGCGACGGATGCCGGTGACTTCGCATTGCTGAATGATGTCGACCCCACGCGCATCGGCACCGCGGGCAAAGCCCCAGGCGACTGCGTCGTGACGGGCGACGCCGGCGCGACGTTGCAACGAGGCGCCGAGGATCGGGTAACGCGCGTTCGGCGAGTCGTTGATGATCGGCACCATTTCTTTAACTTGGCGCGCGTTCAGTACTTCGCCGTCGACGCCGTTCAAGCGATTGGCGTTAACGCGGCGCTCGATGTCGCGCATGTCTTGCAGCGAGTGACCTAAGTTCAACACACCGCGTTGGCTGAACATGACGTTGTAGTTCAGGTCTTGCGACAACCCTTCCCACAGCTTCATGGATTTTTCGTAGAGGTGAGTCGCTTCGTCCCACAGATAATTGGAACGCACGATGGTCGTGTTACGACCGGTGTTGCCGCCGCCGATGTAGCCTTTCTCGATCACGGCGACGTTGGTGATGCCGTGCTCTTTGGCGAGGTAGTACGCGGTGGCAAGGCCGTGGCCGCCGCCGCCGACGATGATGACGTCGTACTCGCGCTTAGGCTCAGGGCTGCGCCAGGCGGTTTGCCAATTTTCGTGATAGGAGAGGGCGTTGCGAACTAGGCTGAATAGCGAGTATTTATTCATGCGTTAACCATGTTTGGCACGTCGTTGAAATTTGCGCGCCCCTCCCCCCTTGCGGGGGAGGGAGACCCTACGTTTTTAGCACTCGATTACGTTTACCGCGAGACCACCACGAGAAGTCTCTTTGTACTTCGTCTGCATATCGGCGCCGGTCTCGCGCATGGTCTTGATCACCTTGTCGAGCGAGACGAAGTGCTTGCCATCGCCGCGCAACGCCATGCGTGCTGCATTGATCGCCTTGATCGAGCCCATCGCGTTGCGCTCGATGCAGGGCACTTGTACCAGACCGCCGACCGGATCGCACGTGAGACCTAAGTTGTGCTCCATGCCGATTTCGGCAGCGTTCTCGACTTGTTCCGGCGTACCGCCCGTGACCTCGGCGATGGCACCGGCCGCCATAGAGCAGGCGACGCCGACCTCACCTTGGCAACCGACTTCGGCGCCGGAGATCGAGGCGTTTTCTTTATATAGGATACCGATGGCACCGGCGGTCAGCAGGAAGCGAACCACACCATCATCATTGGCACCGTGAATAAAACGATAGTAGTAGTGCAGTACTGCCGGGATGATTCCAGCCGCGCCATTGGTTGGCGCAGTTACGACACGACCGCCAGCGGCGTTTTCTTCGTTTACCGCAAGCGCATACAGGTTGACCCAATCCATCGCGGTCAGCGGGTCGCGCAGCGCCGCCTCGGGCGAGCCACTCAACTTGCGGTACATCTCGGCGGCGCGGCGTTTCACTTTCATGCCGCCCGGCAACACGCCTTCTTGCTGGTAACCGCGTTTGACGCAATCTTGCATCGCTTGCCATATCTTTAGCAGACCGGCCCGAGTCTCTGCTTCCGGCCGCCAGGCCTTCTCGTTTTCCAGCATGATCTGGCTGAAGGACAACTTGTGTTCTTGGCACAAGCGCAATAAGTCGGCACCCGACTTGAATGGATAGCGCAGTGGCGTCTCGTCTGGGACGATGCGATCGGCGCCGGCCGCGGCTTCGTCGACGACGAAGCCGCCACCGACGGAGTAATAAATCTTTTTATAGAGCTCGGTCCCGACGCCGTCAGACGCCGTAAAGCACATACCGTTCGGGTGAAACGGCAGCGTTTCCTTACGATGGAAGATGAGCTGTTTGGGCTCATCGAAATCGATGCGATGCGTGCCGAGCAGAGTCAGGGCCTTTTGCGAGCGGATCTGTTGCAGTCGATCGGCGATGAGTGCCGGGTCGATTTGATCCGGCGCTTCGCCTTCCAGTCCGAGCAAAACCGCTTTGTCGCTACCGTGACCCTTACCGGTAGCACCGAGCGAACCGTACAAATCGATTCGAACGGAACGAACCTTGTCCAGTAAATTTTGCTCTTGGAGGCCGCGGGCAAACGTCAGCGAGGCTTTCATGGGGCCCACCGTATGCGAGCTGGATGGGCCGATACCGATCTTGAACAAATCAAAAACGCTAATGGCCATTGGACTATCCGGTTAAACCCCCTCTCCCGGGCAGGAGAGGGGTTACATATCGAGGCTAGTCAGCGTAGACCGGAAACTTCGCACAGAGCGCCGATACTTGCTTGCGCACACGTTCGACGACAGCGTCATCCTTGGGGTTGTCGATCAGGTCGCAGATCCAGGTGGCGAGATCCTTCACTTCGGCGGTCTTGAAGCCGCGCGTAGTCGCCGCCGGGGTGCCGATGCGAATGCCGCTGGTAATGAACGGCGATTGCGGATCGTTCGGCACCGCGTTTTTATTGACGGTGATATGCGCTGCGCCGAGGCGCGCTTCGGTGTCTTTGCCGGTAACGCCTTTGTTCACCAAGTCTAGTAAGAATAGGTGATTGTCGGTGCCGCCGGAGACGATCTTGAAGCCGCGTGAGGTGAATACCTCGGCCATGGCTTTGGCGTTGTCGATGACCTGTTGCTGATACGCCTTGAATTCCGGCTGCAGCGCTTCGAGGAATGCCACGGCCTTGGCGGCGATGACGTGCATCAGCGGGCCGCCTTGAATGCCGGGGAATACGATCGAGTTCAGCTTCTTCTCGATCTCCGGATTGGCGCGGCACAGAATGACGCCGCCGCGCGGACCGCGTAGCGTCTTGTGCGTGGTGGTGGTGACGACGTCGGCGATCGGTAACGGATTCGGATACAGGCCCGCAGCGATCAAGCCGGCAACGTGCGCCATGTCGACGAACAGGTAAGCACCGACGCTGTCGGCGATCTTACGGAAGCGTGGGAAGTCGAGCTTGCGCGAGTACGCCGAGAAGCCGGCGATGATCATCTTCGGCTTGTGTTCGAGAGCGAGCTCGGCCATGCGATCGTAGTCGATCTCGCCGGTCTTCTCGTTCAAGCCGTACTGCACGGCGTTGTAGATCTTGCCGGAGAAGTTGACCTTGGCGCCGTGGGTCAAGTGACCGCCGTGGGCCAAGCTCATGCCGAGGACGGTATCGCCCGGGTTGACCAGCGCCATGTACACCGCGGCGTTGGCTTGCGAACCGGAGTGCGGCTGGACGTTGGCGTAATCGGCGCCGAACAGTTTTTTGACGCGATCAATCGCGAGTTGCTCGGCAATATCGACAAACTCGCAGCCGCCGTAATAACGTTTACCCGGATAACCTTCGGCGTACTTGTTCGTCAGCACCGAACCTTGGGCTTCCAGCACGCGCTGGCTCACGTAATTTTCCGACGCGATTAGCTCGACGTGGTCTTCTTGACGTTGTTGCTCCTTCGCAATGGCGGCGGACAGCTCATTATCGAAGCCCTGAATACGATCGCGCTTTGAAAACATCAATTCCCCCATAGATTTAACCCTGCCGCGTGATTGCGCACAGAGTCTATATCATGAGGCATTCTACGGAGGGGGGTAAGTGGGTTTGTTACTCAGGCGACATAACGTTGCTTAAATTCGACTGAGTGGTCGTGGTCGGTCTGAAGATGGCGCAACGGCTTCAGTGGCGGCGAGCGCGTTATCGCCGTTGGCGCCGGCACGCAAGCGCTCACCGTGATGCACCACTTCAGCAACGGTATGAAAGGAACCGAAAACGACCACGCGATCTTCGGTCGGGTCGGCGATCTTACAGGCGTGTATGTACGCCGCGGCAGGATTTTCAAACGTCAGGATTTCCCCGACGATACCCTCGCTTTCTAGAATTTGCTTGAGGTCTGCGGCGGTGCTGCCGCGCGGTTCGCGTAGATCGGCGACTAGCCATTGATCGATCGGTTGGCGCACGGCCCGCACGACCCCACGGATGTCCTTGTCGTTGAGAATCGCGAACACGGCGATGGTGTGATGCGACGTACCGAGGGTGGTGAGGTTCTCGGCGAGTGCCGCTGCCGCATGCGGATTGTGCGCGACATCGAGAATCAAGGTCGGATGCCGTTGCAGTACCTGAAAACGACCGATCAGACCGGCAGAGAGTAACCCGCGCTGAATCGCCTGATCGCTGACGGCTAGCCGGTCGCGGATTTGATCGAGCGCGGCGATGGCGGCGCTGGCATTCGACAGTTGATAGGGGCCGTACAACGTCGGTAATGGCAGCACGCGCGATATGCCACCGGTACCGTTATAGGTCCAGCGCAACTCGTTGGCGTTGTAAGAGAACTCCCAGCCGACCTGGATGAAATGGGTACCCAAGTCGCGTGCGTACTGAAAGAGCGAAATCGGTACCCGCGGCTCGGCACAGACCGCCGGCTTACCGGTACGAAATATGCCGGCTTTTTCCAGGCCGATGGCTTCGCGGGTGTCTCCCAGCGTTTCCACGTGGTCGATTTCAATGCTGGTAATGATGGCGCAATCGCTATCGAAAGCGTTCACGGCGTCAAGCCGGCCGCCTAGGCCTACTTCGAGGATGGCAATGTCGACTCCGACTTGTTCGAACAACACCATCGCCGCCAGAGTGCCGAATTCGAAGTAGCTAAGCGGCGTCTCGCCGCGGGCTTGTTCGACGGCGGCGAATGCTTGGCACAAGGCCTCGTCGCTGGCTTCGCGCCGATCAAACCGGACGCGTTCGTTATAGCGGAGTAGATGCGGCGAGGTGTAGCAGCCGACGTGGTGGCCGTCGCTCGTCAGCATCGCTTCGAGAAACGCGCAGGTCGAGCCTTTACCGTTGGTGCCGCCGACGACGATGATCGGGAACTGGGGTGCGAGGCCAAGCGCTTGCTTGACCGTATTGACCCGCTCCAAACTGCACGGGACCGGCTTCGGGAGAAGCTGATCGATGTAGACTAACCAATCGTCGAGCGTTTGAGGTTGCATCCGATGACTCGCCATCCGTTGAATCAGAAGCAGAAACGACACTGATGCTGTCGTCTGGCACGGGTCCAAAGCGAGCCGCCAACCCTGCGCCGCGACTCATGTCCTAGAACCAAGTGCCCTCTGGTCCCACTGCCTCACGCTACCTATACTTACGGACTCCAATTTATAAAGTTGTTTTGGGTGGCAGTTTTTCCAATTCGCCGCCCCATTGCTTGATTGCGTCAGCCCCACCGGAAATCTTCCCCTAAAGCGAGGTGGGTTTAGGGTGGGCAAAGCTAGCGGAAGGGCATGACGTATTTCCAACATCGATCGTCGCAATTGGAGCCGTCTACACTTTGGTGCTGGCTAAACTTAGCGCCATTCCATATGGTGCGCGGCGGCGAGGGAGTTTTTCGCCAAATCTGCGTGAGTCCTTGGCCCGAGATCGTGGCCAAATCAAACAGAGGTAAATCAAGACGATGAAGACCCAGGCCCGGGTAGTAGTGATCGGCGGCGGCGTTGTTGGCGTCAGCACGCTGTACCATTTAGCGAAGAAAGGTTGGTCGGACGTCGTGCTCGTCGAGCGCAGCGAATTGACCGCCGGCTCTACCTGGCATGCTGCCGGATTGTTGCCGTTGTTCAACATGAGCTACACCGTCGGCCAGCTGCACAAGTACTCGGTCGACCTCTATAAGAAGCTTCACGAAGAAACCGGTCAGGACGTCAGTTTCCACGTCACCGGCAACCTGCGCCTCGCGACCAACCGCGCCCGCATGGACGAATACCTCAAATATTGCGGCACCGCCAACACCATCGGCGTTCCCTTTGAAGTCATCACTCCCGAAGACGTAAAGAAACTCTGGCCGCTGGTGAACCTCGGCGACGGCAAAGACACGAAGAAGATCGTCGGCGCGCTGTATCACCCGGATGACGGCCACATTGCTCCGGTCGATCTCACCATGGCGCTGCGCAAAGGCGCGCGTAACCGTGGTGCCGAAATCTACGAGCACACCAAAGTTATCGGCGTCGAGAAGACGGCGTCGGGCGAGTGGAAGGTCAAGACCGACAAGGGCGACATCGTTTGCGAACACGTCGTCTGCGCGACCGGCAATTACGCGCGCGAAACCGGCCGCATGTTCGGCGTCAACGTGCCGGCGATTCCGGTCGAACACCAGTACATCGTTTATAACGAATCCGAAGAGCTGAAGAAGTATCGCCAAGCTGGCGGCCATGAGCTGGCCGTGCTGCGTGAGTCCGACGCTTCGTATTACCTGCGTGAAGAGCGCATGGGCTGGATCCTTGGACCTTACGAGAAGGGCGCACCGGCGCGGTTCGCCGATGGCGTGCCGGATTGGTTCGGCAAGACCCTGTTCGACGGCGACCTCGATCGTCTGTTGCCGCACGTCGAAGCGGCGATGAAGCGCGTGCCGTGTTTGGAACACACCGGCATCAAGACCATCGTCAACGGCCCGATTTCCTACACCCCGGACGGCAGCCCCTTGATCGGACCGGCGTGGGGCGTGCGTAATCTCTGGCTCAACGAAGGCCACAGCTTCGGCGTCACCGCCGCCGGCGGTTCTGGCTGGCAGCTCGCCGAGTGGATCACCGAAGGTGAGCCGGGCATCGACATGCTCGCCACCGACCCGCGTCGTTTCGGCGCGTACGCCAGCAAGAAGTACGTCGTTGCCAAGAACGAAGAGACCTACCGTGAAGTGTTCACGGTTCACTATCCGGACGAAGAACGTCACGACGGTCGTCCGAACAAGACCAGCCCGATCTATCCGAAGTTGAAGGCGATGGGTGCGGTGTTCGGTCAACGCTTCGGTTGGGAACGCGCCAACTGGTTCGCGCCGAAGGGCGTCGAGGCGAAGGACGTTTGGAGCTTCCGTCGCAGCAATTACTTCGAGCACGTCGGCAACGAATGCCGCACGGTGCGCGAGAAGGTCGGCCTGCTCGATCTGTCGGCGTTCACCAAGCACGAAGTGACCGGCCCGGGCGCTGAAGCCTGGCTCGACAAGCTCGTCGCCAACAAGGTGCCGGCCAAGATCGGTCGTATGGCGTTGTCGCATGCGTTGAACAAGCGCGGCGGCATCATCTCTGAGTTCACCATCACCAAGATGGCGGAGAATTATTTCTACGTCGTCAGCGCCGCTGCCGCCGATCGTCACGACAACGACTTCCTCGTGAAGAACTTGCCGAGCGACGGTTCGGTACAGGTGCGCAACATCACCATGAGCCGCGGCGCGTTCATTCTCGCCGGACCGAAGTCGCGCGAAGTGTTGGCGAAGCTCACCGACACCAAGCTCGACAACGACAGCTTCCCGTGGTTGACGGCGCAGAACATCGAAGTCGGTTACGCCGCCGACGTCTACGCGCTGCGCGTGAACTTCATCGGCGAGCTCGGCTGGGAATTGCACTTCCCGATCGAGTACGCCAACTCGTTGTTCGACCTGCTGGTCGATGCCGGTAAAGAATTCGGCATGTGCATGTTCGGTCTGCGGGCGATGGAATCGATGCGTCTCGAGAAGTCCTACCGCATGTGGGGCTCGGACATGACCCGCGACTACACCCCGTTCGAAACCGGTCTCGACCGTTTCGTGCGCATGAAGAAGCCGGAATTCGCCGGCAAGGCCGCGCTCGAGAAGCAATTGAAAGACGGTGTGCCGCACCGTTTCATCACGCTCGAAGTGCACGGTGTGAAAGATGCGGATCCGCTCGGCAACGAGCCGTTGTTCGTCGACGGCAAGATGGTCGGTCGCGCCACCGCCGGTTACTACGGCCACGTGCTCGGCAAGAGCCTGGCGTTGGGCTACATCAAGCCGGAATTCGCCGAAGTCGGCACCCAGCTTGAGATCGAGATCCTCGGCGAGCGCAAGAAGGCCACGGTCGTAGTCGAGTCGCCGTACGATCCGGACAACGCGAAATTGCGAGCCTAGTTAGTAAGGTTTTCTCGGTACCGTTTTTAGTTATGATGCCCGCTGTAAACGAGGCTCCCGGGCGCGGTTCGTAACCGCGCCCGGTGTTTATGAGTTTTCAAAAAAAGTCGCCCTACGACTTTTTTATAGCGTCATGAAGAGTGGATAAGGCAAATGAAGATATTCGTTGCGGTAAAACGAGTCGTCGATTTCAACGTCAACATCCGGGTGAAAGCCAACGGCACCGGCGTCGAGACCGACAACGTCAAAATGTCGATGAACCCGTTCGACGAAATCGCCGTTGAAGAAGCGGTCAAGCTGCGTGAATCGGGCAAGGCGACCGAAATCGTCGCGGTGTCGATCGGGCCGGATAAGTCGCAAGACGTTATCCGTACCGCGCTCGCCATGGGCGCCGATCGCGGCATCCTGGTGAAGACCGACGGCGAGACTGAGCCGTTAGCGGTAGCCAAAGCGTTGAAGGCGTTAGTCGCCAAAGAAAATCCGCAAATCGTTTTCGTCGGCAAGCAGGCGATCGACGACGACTGCAATCAAACCGGTCAGATGTTGGCGGCGCTGCTCAACTGGTCGCAAGGCACTTTCGTTTCCAAGTTGGCGCTGACCGATGGCGCTGCGGAGATCACGCGCGAAGTCGACGGTGGCTTGGAGAAGCTGACGGTGAAATTGCCGGCGGTGCTGACAGTGGACCTGCGTTTGAACCAACCACGTTACGCCGGCTTGCCGGCGATCATGAAGGCGAAAAAGAAGCCGCTCGATATCGTTACGCCGGCCGATCTCGGCGTCGATGTGACGCCGCGCCTCAAGATCGTCAAGGTTACCGAACCGCCGAAACGTAAGGCCGGTGTGAAGCTTTCCTCGGTCGCCGAGTTGGCGACGAAGTTGAACGAACTGGTGAAGTAAACGATATGAACATTCTCGTTCTCGTTGAGCACGACAATAGCCAAGTAAAGCCCGGCACACTGAATGCCGTAACCGCTGCCAGCAAGATCGGCGGCGCCGTGCATGCGCTCGTGGCCGGTAACGGTTGTGCTGCCGCCGCAAAGAGCGCCGCCGGCATTGCCGGTGTTTCCAAAGTGTTGCTGGCCGAAGATGCGTCATTGGCCAATCAGCTGGCGGAAAATCTGGCGCCGTTTATCGTCGAGTTGGTGAAGCAGGGCGGTTACACCCACGTTCTGGCGCCGGCAACGTCGACCGCTAAGAACGTATTGCCGCGAGTCGCGGCGTTGCTCGATGTCATGCAGCTGTCCGACATTACGAATGTTATCGACGCCAACACGTTCGAGCGTCCGATCTATGCCGGCAACGCTATTGCGACCGTGCAATCGACCGATCCGGTCAAGATCGCCACCGTGCGCACGACGCAGTTCGCGCCAGCGGCGGCAACCGGCGGCAGTGCTACCGTCGAGTCGGTCACGGGTGGGCGCGATGCGGGCCTGTCAACGTTCCGCGGTCAAGAGTTGACCAAGAGCGAGCGGCCGGAGTTGACTAGCGCACGCGTCGTCGTGTCGGGTGGTCGTGCGCTCGGGTCGGCGGACAACTTCCAGATTTTGCACAAGCTGGCGGATAAACTGGGCGCGGCCGTCGGTGCTTCACGCGCTGCGGTCGATTCCGGTTATGCCCCGAACGATTATCAGGTCGGGCAGACCGGTAAAGTGGTCGCACCTGACGTCTATGTCGCCGTCGGTATTTCCGGCGCGATCCAGCACTTGGCGGGCATGAAGGACTCGAAGGTCATTATTGCCATTAACAAAGATCCAGAGGCGCCGATCTTCCAGGTGGCCGACTACGGTTTAGTGGCCGATCTGTTTGACGCCGTGCCGAAGTTGACGGACGAGATCAAGCGTTAAGGGCTTTCAATAACAGTCAGTATTAACGGGCACCCTTGGGTGCCCGTTTTCGTTAGTACGTCTTACCGGGTACATCCGCGACAAAGGGGCCGACCATAGTCGACCCCTTTTGTTTGTGCGTCTGGTTGGGCCACCGAGAATCGGAAGAAGCGAAGGGCTAGAAATGCCTAAATGCGTCCTCGTTATTGCGGCATTAGCGACGGTATTCTTTCCGCGATGGGAGAATTTACCGGCCTTGTAGATGGCTAGGATGTCGCAAATTTGTAAGTATTTGTCGTTGACGATAAATTCTGATGCTATAGTTATCTCTAATTTTCGCATGCGCGACATTTATAGGCATCGTATGCGACGCGCATATTTCAAAGGCTGTAGCAGGCGTTAATTGTCCTAACCTTAAGGACGGTTTTTTCGCTGGCGCAAAAGGGTAAGTCAAGGAGCAAGGGACTGGATCGTTTTGGGTAAGTGCGCTGCTTATGTAGAGACCGAGGGTAGCACCGATGGTTGAGTCGGTAAGTTCTTCGACGAAGTTTCGGTTTGGTTTTCTTGCTCTGCCAAACTATTCCATGATCGCCCTATCTTGCGCTATCGAGGCGCTGCGCATGACCAACCGCGTCGTTGGCCGAGACGCGTATAGCTGGGCGATTCTCAGTCTCGATGGTCAACACATTAGCGCGAGTAACGGGCTTTCGATGGGGCCAGTGCAACCGCTCGAGAGCGCTGGACCGTTAGATATCCTATTCGTTTGCGGCGGCGTCAACGTTCGCGATGCGGTCACGCCGACGTTATTGCGGGCGTTGCGACAAATGGCGCAGCAGCGCATGACGCTCGGCTCGCTCTGTACCGGCGGCTACGCCTTGGCCAAGGCCGGTCTGCTCGACAATTATCGAACGGCGATCCATTGGGAAAACATGTCGGCCTTGCGCGAAGAATTTCCGCGGGTCATTTTCACACCGCAGCTCTTTTCAATCGATCGCGACCGCTACACTTGTTCCGGCGGCGTCGCACCACTCGACATGATGTTGAATATCATCAATCGCCAATTCGGCAGCGATGTTGCACCGCGCATTTCCGAGCAATTTATTCTCGAGCGCATTCGTACCAATCGGGATCGGCAGCATATTCCGCTGCGTGCGCAGATCGGCGTGTGTCACCAGACGTTGCTGAAGTCGGCGGCAATGATGGAGGCGAACATCGAAGAGCCGTTGTCGCTGGATGAATTAGCGTCTGCGATCGGTGTCTCGCGACGCCAGCTTGAGCGCGTATTTAAACGGCATCTGAATTGCGTTCCGACCAAATATTATCTGGAACTGCGACTGCGCCGCTCGCGTGAGCTGTTATTGCAGACAGCCATGTCGGTAATGGACGTCGCAATCGCTTGTGGTTTCCGGTCGCCACCGCATTTTTCTAAGTGTTACCGCAGCCTTTTTGGCTACCCACCGAGCGTCGAGCGGCAGATGAATCGCTCGATGCAGATGTAGTCAAGGCTGCCAGCTAACCACACTTACGCGCGCTTAGCGGCGCGCGGTTTGCGGATCATCGATGAGCGTTTGGCGCCTGCTGTTGCACGCAGTTTCGAGCGGTCATGGCTTGGCGTAACACCAAAGCGAGCGCGATAAGCGCGCGAAAAATAAGAAGCCGATCCAAAGCCGCAGGCAACACCTACTTCAACCACGCTCATATCCGTCTGCTGTAACAGCTGGCGCGCGTGATCGAGTCGCAATCCCAAATAGAAGTTCGACGGTGTCGTATGCAGATGGATGCGAAACAGCCGCTCCAACTGGCGACAAGTGACGCCGATCGCATCGGCCAGCTCGTTGGATGACAGCGGCGCCTCGGTACGGCCCTCCATCATCGTAATAATCTGCGCAATCTTCTTGTTGTGAACATCGTAGCGCGCGGCGACTTGCATGCGTTGATGATCGGATTGATCGCGAATACGACCCTGGACGAATTGTTCCGACACTTGGATCGCTAGCTCACTGCCGTGCTTGCGCGAAATGAGATCGAGCATCATATCGATAGCAGCAGTGCCGCCGGCACAGGTGATGCGGCGCGCGGTGATCTCGAACAGTTCTTGGGTGACGGTGACGCTCGGGTAACGTTCGCGGAAAGGCGGAATCGCTTCCCAATGCAACGTGATCGGTTCGCGGTTTAGTAACCCGGCCTCGGCCAGTACAAAACAGCCGGTGTCGATGGCGCCGAGTGTGGTGCCGAATTTGTCGAGCCGCCGTAACCAAGCGGCGATCGGTGTCGTGTAGTAGTCGAGCGGATCGAAGCCGGCGACGACGAATACGCGGCTCGCCGACTTCACATCGCCGATCGATCGGTCGGCCATAATAGAAATACCGTCGCTGGCTGGCACTGCCTGCCCATCCGTGCTGACGATATGCCATTGATACAGCGGACCGCGAAAACGGTTGGCGACCCGCAGCGGTTCCAATGCGGAGGCGAAGCCCAGCATCGAAAATTTGGGCAATAACAGAAAATGAATCTGCTCAGGGGCAGTGTCTAGCAACGGGGTGCTCATAACGGACATTTATCTAATGATAGGTAAATCTGAGCAGCCGAGTAGGGTAGTCATGGTTGCGCCGTTCTCCCGCGAAACAACGGTTCTAGGTAGTGCGATATGCCTACCCTGCATATACCCATGCTTTATTGGAAATTCAATAGATTAGGTGCACTTTTAGATCCGTACTTCATATGAACGACGGCACGACCCATGGGGGTCGATATCGGTGTTGCCGACTTTAATTTTTTTTACTTGTTCTCGGCTCAGGCTGTCTTTGTCGAAGCTGTGTCGATCAACATTTATATACGAAAGCGAATCAAAGACCACATAAGCTGTCGCGATCCCTCACAATCGCGTCGCAAAGTGTCATAAGACCGATAGTGCGGCTCTGTAGGGTACGACACCGGTTTGCCCTAGAGTCTCTAACAACAACGAATGCCGTGTTTGCTTTTCCTCATTCCCACCCAGCTCTCCGAGAGCCGGAAATTCAGCATCACCCGCTCTATGGCGGTGAGGAAGGGATGAGGGGAATTTTTATCGGTTTTACCTGCATCGTTTGTTCGGACTCTTTGGTTCACGAGTTCGGGGTCGCATCGGCGCTTGAGCTACCAAGAAACGACGAGACACCGGCGGTAGTCATTACGGCGCGTTCCTATCCG
Organism: Gammaproteobacteria bacterium; assembly: GCA_016199745.1. Taxonomy (NCBI): domain Bacteria; kingdom Pseudomonadati; phylum Pseudomonadota; class Gammaproteobacteria; species Gammaproteobacteria bacterium. Next base: position 101,045 of record JACQFZ010000050.1, on the reverse strand, counting down.
GGCGCCGCACCCTACAACACCTCTCTAACAAAGGGCCTCTACTATGCGTGACTGGGAAGATCTCAAGGCAACTCTTATCGCTGGCAGCATCAGCCGACGCGATTTCCTGCGGCGGGCAACCGCCCTCGGTATCTCGTCGATGGTTGCCGGCGGTATGTTATCCAATGTAGCTCAAGCGGCTACGGCCACGCCGAAGAAGGGTGGAAACCTCATCCTCGGCCTGCACGGCGGCGGCGCCGGCGACAGTTTAGATCCAGCCTCTTACACCGCGACTTTTATGCAGGTGATGGGGCAACAGCTTATGAACACACTGCTCGAAGTTGATGTTACCGAGCCGAACACTCGTCCGTCGCTCCGTCCGGCGTTGGCCGAGAGCGTGGAAGGTAAGCCGGGTGCGAAAGAATGGGTGGTCAAACTGCGCAAGGGCGTTCAATTCCACAACGGCAAGACGATGACGCCGGCGGACGTGGTCTATTCGCTCAATCATCATCGCGGTGCCGATTCGAAGTCGGGCGCTAAGGCCTATCTGGCCACCGTGACCGACATCAAGGCCACCGGTCCGAACGAAGTCACTATTACGCTCGACAGCGGTAACGCCGATCTGCCGTACATCCTGTCGGATTTCCACCTGTTGATCACGCCGGAAGGCGCCGACTTCAGCAAAGCTATCGGCACCGGCCCGTACGTGTTGGAGAACTTCGAGCCGGGCGTACGTCTGACCGCGAAGAAATTCAAGGACCACTTCCGTGCCGACCGCGGCTTTGTCGAGTCGCTCGAAGCGCTCGCCATTAGCGACACGACGGCGCGCATCAACGCCTTGGTCAGCGGTTCGGCGCACATCATCAACCGCGTCGATCCGAAATTGGCCCAACAGTTGGCAAGCAACAAGAACACGCAGTTGTTCGAAGTTGCCGGCGGCGCGCACTACACATTGCCGATGCGCTGCGATACCGCGCCGTTCAATAACAAAGATGTGCGGTTGGCGCTCAAATATGCCATCGACCGCGAATCGATCCTTAAGCGCGTGTTGTTCGGTCACGGCAAGGTCGGCAACGACAATCCGGTGCCGGCGCATGATCCATTCTTCGCATCGGCCATCCCGCAACGTCCGTACGATCCGGAGAAGGCTAAGTTCCACATGAAGAAGTCGGGTTACAGCGGCCCAGTGGTGCTCAGCATCTCCGACGCTGCCTTTACCGGCGCCTTGGACACTGCCCAGATCTTCCAGGACAGCGCCAAGAAAGCGGGTATCGACCTGCAGCTCGACCGCGTACCGGCCGACGGTTATTGGGACAACATCTGGATGAAGAAGCCGTTCTCCGGTTCCTACTGGGAAGGCCGTGCGACCGCCGACCTTATGTTGTCGGTGGCCTACAAGTCCGATGCCGCCTGGAACGAATCGTTCTGGAAACGCGCTGACTTCGACAAGCTGCTGACGGCAGCGCGTGTTGAGCTCAACCAATCCAAGCGTAAGCAGATGTATCAAGATCTGCAGGCGATGGTGGTCGATGATGGCGGTGAGCTCATCCCGATGTTTAATAACACCATCGATGCTGGTTCGGCCAAGGTGAAGGGCTTTGTTCCGTCGCCGTCGTTCCAGATGTCGAGTGGACTTGCGCCGCAGAAGGTTTGGTTAGACGTCTAAGTTAGTTAGTACGTTTGCGCCGGCCCGTTAACGCGGGCCGGCGTTTGTTTTCTTCAGCTCCTTATCTTACGCGCGACAATCGTTGTCGCTCCCACCAAAGAAAAGTACCGCTGTTTCGCCAAGCGTCGGTGACTTCGTCGGTTTTCGTCCGGTAAAACGATATCGCGCTTGATCTATTTCGCGCGCGATGCTGACATAGCGCAGCGAGGTACACCCAGCACTGGAGAACAGAAGGATGTCTGCTCCTGAAGTTTTCGGATTCTTGCTGGCGCCCCGATTTTCCATGAGGGCTTTGATGTCGGCGACGGAACCGCTACGGGTTGCCAATCGTTTGTCGCAGCGGGAACTTTACCGCTGCCAGCTCATTTCGCGTGACGGCGCTCCCGTCACCGCGAGTAATCATATGACGTTAGCGTCCGATCATGCGATCGGACACCCGGCCATATATACCAAGATGGTGGTGTGCGCCGGCTTCGACCCGGAAGCGAATTACGATCGACGCACGGATCAGTGGCTGCGAAATCTAGCGCACGAGGGCGTCGCTCTCGGTGCCGTCGACACCGGTAGTTTTTTTTTGGCGTGGTCCGGTCTGCTCGATGGTTATCAGGCGACGACGCATTGGGAAGGCCTGGATAGCTTGCGCGAGCAGTTTCCCAAGATAAACGTGGCGCCCGGCGTGTTCGTCGTCGATCGTTCGCGGTTTACTTGCGCCGGCGGCACTGCCGCGATCGACATGATGTTGCATCTGATTCGCGCCGAGCACGGCCATCGTCTCGCCGCCGCCGTTGCCGAGCAGCTTATTCATTCACGTATCCGCGATCCCCAAGAACGGCAACGCATGGACCCGCATCTGCGCCAAGGCGTCGTTTGCTCGGGCCTCGCACGCGCGATCGAGCTGATGGAGAACTGTCTCGAAGAGCCGCTGGACATGGAGAGCTTGTGTCATGCCGCCGGTGTTTCGCGTCGACAACTGGAACGGATGTTTCATCGGCACTTCCGCGTGACACCACGACGTTACTATTTGGATTTACGGTTACAGCGCGCACGTTCGTTGCTGCAATACACCAACCGTTCCATCGTCGAGATCTCGGTCGCCTGCGGTTTCGGATCGGCGACGCATTTTTCGCGCTCGTATCATGACTGGGCCGGCAAGCCGCCGACCGCCGAGCGACTGCTGAGAGAGACCGAGATTACGCCGTCGCTGCGCTGACACGGGATATGCGTCCATTAGCGAACTGAACAACCGGCAAGTGATCGTGATAAAGCGAGTCACGTGTCTGCCGCCGTGAGTAACGCCAGGCAACGGCGTTACGTACTGACGCCGGAGCTCGCGGATTTCGTTGCGCGCACCGCTGCCTATAGTGCGAACGAGGACAACCTTGCTGCGCAGCGTGCCGCGTATCGCCGCATGTGTCGTGCATTCACGCCTGAGCGTCCGGCGGATCTAGTTGTTACTGACCTAAACCTCACTGATGAACGACGCATCGTGTCGGTGCGTCGTTATCTGCCATCAATGCCGGCACCGCGTGGCGGTTGGCCATGCGTGTTGTATTTGCATGGCGGCGGTTGGGTACTCGGTGATTTGGACACGCACGATTTTATGACTGCCGCGCTGGCGCACACGTTGCAGGCTGCTGTGATCGCCGTCGATTACCGTTTGGCGCCGGAACATCCGTTTCCCGCAGCATTCGATGACAGTTTGACCGCATGGCGTGCGTTACAAACGAATAGTGCGGAGTTGGGTATCGACGGCCGCCGTGTCGCGGTGGTCGGTGATAGCGCCGGCGGTAATCTTGCTGCTGCCTTGTGTTTAGCAGTGCGCGAGACCGGTGGGTTGACACCGTGTGGCCAGGCGCTGATTTACCCAGTGCTCGTCGGCGAACCGACGCTTCCTGCACGTTGCGAACATGTCGATGCGCCAATGCTTAGTGCGCGCGATATGGCTAACTTCATCGATCTTTATTTACCTGATGCTGACTGTCGCCGCGACCCGCGTGCTATGCCGTTGGCGGCCGATCGCTTCGACCGATTGCCGCCGGCGTTCGTGGCCGTGGCCGAATTCGATCTGTTATGCGATGACGGTGTTGAGTATGTACGTTGTTTACGTGAGGCAGGGGTGTCTAGCGAGCTATATTTCGGGGCTGGGTTAGTGCACGGGTGCATGCGCGCTCGCTATTTCGTCCCCGCGGTAGACCAGCTGTACGATGCGTTAGTTGCCGCTCTAAATCGCTTCTTCGCTGCTATACCTTAAAGTTTATTGCCTCAGGCCCGTGATAGGGGAATTAACCGCAGGTCGTACCAGGTAAATCACTTGTCGTTACAGGTCGTCCGGTAGGGAAGAACTACGGATATACAAGGAGATGTGATATCCGAGTTCTAACTTTCCCTGGGTTCGCGTCAAAAAAACCGTTTTGTTGAAGGACATTAACCATGAATCATGAAGTTATCGTCACGTGTGCAGTTACCGGAGCGGGTGACACCGTCGGTAGACATCCGGCCATTCCCATCACCCCGAAGCAGATCGCTGACGCCGCTATCGAGGCCGCCAAGGCCGGCGCCACCGTGGTGCACTGCCATGTGCGTAACCCGGAAAACGGCAAGCCTAGCCGCGATGTGAACCTCTATCGCGAAGTGGTCGACCGCATTCGTTCGTCCGGCGTCGATATGATCCTGAACCTGACTGCTGGCATGGGCGGCGATCTCGAAATCGGTAAAGGCGAAGAGCCAATGAACTTCGGCAAGGGCACCGACCTCGTCGGCGGCCTGACCCGCTTGGTGCACGTCGAAGCACTGCTACCGGATATCTGTACGCTCGATTGTGGCACGCTCAACTTCGGTGACGGCGATTACATCTACGTATCGACTCCGGCGCAATTGCGTGCCGGCGCCAAGAAGATCCAAGAGCTCGGTGTGAAGCCGGAGCTCGAAGTGTTCGACACCGGCCACCTGTGGTTCGCCAAGCAGTTGCTCAAAGAAGGCCTGCTCGATTCGAACCCGCTGTTCCAAATCTGCCTCGGCATTCCCTGGGGCGCACCGGCCGACACGACAACGATGAAAGCGTTCGTCGACAATATGCCGGAAGGCGCGACCTGGGCCGGCTTCGGTATCGGCCGCATGCAGATGCCGATGGTGGCGCAAGCGATTCTCCTCGGCGGCAACGTTCGCGTCGGTCTCGAAGACAATCTCTTCCTCGACAAAGGCGTGTACGCCAGCAACGGTTCGTTGACCGAGCGTGCTTGCGAGATCATCACCCGCCTCGGTGCCAAGCCGCTGACGCCGGAAGAAGGCCGCAAGAAGCTCAACCTCAAGAAGCGCACGAAGTAAGAGAATTTCTAAATTCGAAATGTAGGGTGCGCCCTGCGCACCAATTAAAAAACGGTGCGTGGGACGCACCCTACATTCAAGACTTTGTTCGACAACTTTCCAAGGAAAAAACCATGGCTGTCATCACCAATATCAAAACCTTCGCCGCCCTCGGCGTCGGCGTTATCGGCAGTGGCTGGGTATCGCGCGCGCTGGCCAACGGTTTGGACGTCGTTGCTTGGGATCCGGGCGCAGGTGCTGAAAAGCAACTGCGCGCCAACGTTGCCAATGCGTGGCCTGCGCTCGAACGCGTCGGCCTGAAGCCGGGTGCGTCGCCGTCGCGCTTGAAGTTCGTCGCGACCGTGGAAGAGTGCGTGAAGGACGCCGACTTCATTCAAGAAAGCGCGCCGGAACGTCTCGACCTCAAGAAAAAAATCCACGCGCAGATCAGCGCCGCCGCCAAGCCGAACGCCATCATCGGTTCGTCGACCTCCGGCCTGTTGCCGTCCGAGTTCTACGCCGATGCGAAGCACCCGGAGCGTTGCGTCGTTGGTCATCCGTTCAATCCGGTTTATCTGTTGCCGTTGGTTGAAGTGCTCGGTGGCAACAAGACCGCGCCCGAAACCGTCGAAGCGGCGATGCAGATCTACGCCGACCTCGGCATGCGTCCGCTGAAGGTTCGCAAAGAAATCCCCGGCTTCATCGCCGATCGTTTGCTCGAAGCGCTCTGGCGCGAAGCACTTCACTTGGTCAACGAAGGCGTTGCCACCACCGGTGAGATCGACGATGCCGTTCGCTTTGGCGCCGGCATTCGCTGGTCGTTCATGGGTACGTTCCAGGTTTACACCCTCGCTGGTGGCGAAGCTGGCATGCGTCACTTCATGCAACAGTTCGGACCGGCGCTCGAGTTGCCGTGGACCAAGCTGATCGCGCCGAAGTTAACCGACAAGCTGATCGACGACGTCGTCGACGGCACAAAGGTGCAGCAAGGCGAGCGTTCGATCAAAGAGCTGGAGCGTTACCGCGATGACGCCATCATCAGCGTAATCGAAGCAGTGAAGGGTGCGAAGTCGCGCCACGGCTTTAAGTTCGAGGATTAATTGATCATGACGAAGGAGTCGAAGGCAGCAGGCCCGGTGAACTCCGCCGATCTGCGTAGCGATGTGATCGACCTCGTATTCCCGCGCTCGGTCGCGGTCGTCGGTGCGTCCGATCGCACCAAGCTCGCGAGCGACCGGCTTCTGCAGTTGAAGTCGGGTGGGGCGCCGGTCTGGTTCGTCAATCCGACGCGCGAGACTGTGCTCGGCGACAAGTGCTATCCGAAGTTGACCGCGCTGCCGGAGACTCCGACGACTGCTGTGTTGTTGGTCCATCACGATCGCGTCGAAGCCGCGTTGGCCGACGTGATCGAGGCGGGCATCAAGGCTGTATTCCTCCCGGGTCTCGGTGCTGAATCCGGCCCGGCTGGTGAGAAGGTGAAGGAGCGCGTGCGCACCATTGCTAATGCCAACGGCATTGCGTTGATGGGCCCGAACTGTATGGGTGCCGCCACCCCGGGGGGTGTCTCGACCTGGATCGGTACGTTGCCGAAGCCGAACAACTGGATCGGTGGACACGTCTCGGTGTCCGCACAATCGGGTTCGATCGCTGAGGCGCTGCTTTGCTCCGGCCCGCGCGTGGGTTTCCGCACCGTGCTTTCTACCGGCGGTGAAATGAACCGCGACGTCGCCGACTTTCTCGCATTGTTTGCTGACGACGCACAGACCAAGGCCATCGGTTTGTTCGTTGAGTCGGTGCGCCGGCCGAAAGCATTCGAAGCTGCGCTCGCGCGCGCTGCTAATGCCGGCAAACCGGTTGTGTGTCTCAAGGTCGGCCGCAGTCAGGCGGCCGTTCGCACCGCGCTCGCCCACACCGGCGCTATCGTCGGTTCGGTGCGCACGTTCTCGGCAGTGCTCGATCGCTACGGCGCCATCGATGTCACCGACTACCAAGAATTTTTGGAGACCTTGGAGATCCTCGGCCGCCGTCGGCCGTTACCGCGTGGCAAGCGCATCGCTGCCATTTCGGAGTCAGGCGGTGAGGCTTCACTCGTTGCTGATCTTGGTGAAGCTTCGGGTGTGCCGTTCGAGTCGTTCAGCGACGACATCAAGCAAGAGCTGGTCAAGACCTTCCCCAACTTCGTCAATCCGGAAAATCCGCTCGACTGCTTCGGTATCGACGATGACGAAAAAATTTATTCGGGTTGCGCCCGTATCCTGCGCGATCGTGGCAACTACGACATCCTGTTCGCGCAAGTCGACGTCTCGCACTACCGCGGTGAGACCGAGTTGAAGTGGAACGAGGCGATCGTTGCCGCACTCGGCGAGATCAAGCCGGACAGCGGCATCTTCCCAGCGGTCAGCACTGTGCATAACGTCGATCCGCCGCCGTCGATCGTCGAGCTCGCTCGCAAACTGGACGTACCGCTGTTGCGCGGTACCGGTCAAGCGCTGCGCGCACTGTCCCGAGTTGCAGGGTGGAAGCCGGCGACGCCGCCGCAACTGCCGAGCGGGCCGAAGATCAACATCGACGGTTCATTGCGCCCGGGTGCCATGTCTGAGCACGAGTCCGCCGCCATTCTGGAAAAGTTCGGCGTGCGCTTCGCGCAGCGGGCACGGTGCGCGACGGCGGATGAGGCCTCGGCCGCGTTCGAAAAAATGAAAGTGCCGAAGGTCGTCGTCAAGAGCGACGGCCCGGCGCATAAACAGAAGATGGGTGGTGTGCGCCTCAATATCACCAGTGCCGCCGAAGCCAAATCGGTCGCGGTGCAGCTCGGCGGCAAGGTCTTGGTGGCTGAGCAAGTCAGCGCCGGCGTCGAAGTGCTCTGCGGTATGACGCGTGACCCCGAGTACGGTCCGTTGATCGTCGTCGGCCTCGGTGGCGCGATTGCCGAAGCCGCCGGCTTGGTGGCGGTGGCATTGGCGCCGCTCGATCTGCCGGCGGCACGTGCGCTCGTGCAACGTGCACCGACGTTGTCGGGTATGGGCAGCGCAGCGGCACTGGAGCAGGTCGCTAAGACACTGGTCGCCATCGGCCGGTTGGCGATGGAGCAACCAAGCGTCAACGAGATCGACGTCAATCCGCTGATTCTTCAAGCCGATGGTGCGGTCGCGGTCGATGCATTGATCGTGGTGGAAGACGTCGCCAAAGTGAATTAGGACGTTCCTTCCCCCTCAGGGGGCGAGACGGAGTTGGCGCCGATGCATTTAACAGGCATCGGCGCCGTCGAGCGGGCGCAAGTGGTTTTCTTGTGCCCTGGGTAGGAAACAGGATGGGGGTGGGTTTCGCGGTTGAAGACAAACCCACCCCCACCCCGGGTTGTTCCCGCCCGGTGTGCGCGAGAATCATGCGCACCCGTTCGGCGGCGCGAGTGTCCACCGGACACTCGCGAAATTCCCGCCTCACCCCCCTGAGGGGGAGGGAATAGTTCATCGCTATTGTTGAAGCCATTGCATGAACCGACTCGATCGTCCGCACGAATTACTCACGCCGTACGAAGGCACCGCCGGCCGGCAGTGGGACCTATCAGCGCCGATTGCCGCGCCGCTGTGTCTGCACGAGACCACCGTGCAGCGCGCCTGGGTCGACTACAACAAGCACATGAGCGAGTCGGCCTACGTGCTCGTGTTCGGTGACAACTCCGACGTGTTTTACCGTTACGTCGGCATCGACGAGGCTTATCGCGCGAACGGCTTCTCGCTCTACACCGTTCAGACCAACGTCCACTTCTTGAAGGAAGTCCTTGAGGGCGAGCCGTTGCGTTTCACCTATCACGTGCTCGACCTCGATCCGAAACGCGTCCACGTTTTTCAAACGATGCTGCACGCCGACACCGGCGATCTACTCGCGGTCGAAGAACAGATGTTGGCGCACGTCGACATGAACGCCGCGCGCTCGGCGCCGATGCCGCCGGAATTGTACGAGCGCCTGCAAGCGATCCAGACGGCACACGCCAGCCTGGCGCGACCGAAGTGGGCCGGGCGAGTGATCGGTATCCGTCGTTAATCTAATTAGCCGCTATTCTCGCAGCGGCTAATTTTTGGAAGTCGTCGATCGTCGCGAGCGTCGCGGGAGAATGTTTGAGCGGCGGACGTTGTGTCGCAGACGAAGTTGCGGGATGGATAAGGTAGCGGCGGTCGAGGTATGAGTGAGCTCATTCTTGATCCATCCACTGAAGGCTCTGGCGGCGGCGGAGATGGACTTATCCTTCGGCTGAAGCAGATAGAAGTTCGCTTGATCGTCAATGGAATTGTCTAACGGCGCAACTAACACATGATGAAGATGCGAGCCTTGTACGAGCTGATCGTTAATCAGACAGACGCCGACGTTGTGAGCCGCCATGTCGGCAGCGATCGCGTAATTGTCGACATACAACCGTTGCACAGAGGTCATATCGTTCGCCCCGTGCTGCGCGATCCATTCGTTCCAGCCCACCGGCGTGCCCAGCACGTCGATGAGCGGCAACGTTAGCAACCTACCAGCGCGGACGTCATCGACCAATGTGGGAGAGCAATAAGGGCGCAATCCACCGGTCAACAACTCGGTCATCTCGAAACCAGTCCACTGTCCTTTGCCGTAGCGGATTTCCAATTCGGCGGTGCTCGCCGGTCCGGCGGCGTCCCAAATTCTTCCATACATGCGGAGCGAGACTTGCGGATAGAGCGTAGCGAAGCGTTTCAAGCGCGGGGCGAGCCACAGTTGCGCAATGCTATTGCTGACGCTCAGCTCCAATACTCCCTGGGCGACGCTATTGAAAATGCTCTCCATGCCGCGCTCAATGTGTTGCAGCGCCTCTCGCACCAGACTCAAGTACGCCAGCCCGGCGACCGTGAGCTCTACCGAGCGGTGGCCGCGCAAGAACAGTTTTTTTCCCAGCTTGTGCTCGAGCAGTCGGATCTGCTGACTGACGGCAGATTGACTCATATTCAATTGCGTCGCCGCGTTGGAAAAGCTCAGATGGCGTCCGACGGCTTCGAATGTTCGCAACCAATTGAGCTGAAGATTTTTTATCGACATGATGATTTTTCGTATAAGCCTAGCTTATTAACTGTAGCTGATTACATCGTTTGTTAGCGAATTTCCAGCACACTACTATTTGGGGATTCCGCAGCCGGTCAGAGGCGTTATGTCGTTTCTAGCCTAAATACATTACCGAGGCCTAATTTTCATGAATTTCGAATTAACCCAAGAGCAGCAGATGATCGTCGACACGGTCCGTCGTTTCGTCGAGACCGAGCTATACCCGCACGAAGACACGGTCGAGCGTCTCGACGAGATTCCGGCGGAGCTGGCGAAAGAAATTCAAGAGACGGCGATCAACGCCGGTCTGTACGCCGCCAACATGCCCGAGGCCATCGGCGGCGGCGGGTTGGATGCGTTGTCGATGACATTGATGGAGCGCGAGCTCGGTCGTGCCTCGTTTGCGTTGCAGATGCTGGTCGGGCGCCCGAGCAATATTCTGCAGGCCTGCCACGGCAGTCAGCGCGAAGAATATTTATTGCCGACGGTTCGCGGCGAGCGCCACGACTGTTTGGCGATGACCGAGCCGAATGCCGGCTCCGACGTGCGCGGCATGCAGACGCGCGCGGTACGCGACGGTGATGACTACGTTATTAACGGCACCAAGCACTTCATCAGCCATGCCGACATGGCCGACTTCATCGTGCTGTTCGCCGCTACCGGCGTCGAAGAGACCAAGCACGGTCCGAAGAAAAAAATCAGCGCGTTCCTGGTCGACAAAGATTCCAAGGGTCTCGAAGTTCGTCGTGGCTCCGCTTGCGTGTCGCACCGCGGTTATCACCAGTGCGAGCTGTTCTTCACTGACTGCCGTGTACCGGCGCGCAACCTGATGGGTGAAGAGGGCAAGGGCTTCGAGCTCATGGGCGAATGGCTCGGACCGGCGCGCCTCACGGTCGCTGCCACTAGCGTCGGCCGCGCGCGCCGCGTGTACGACTTAGCGATCGAGTGGGCTGCCACGCGTAAACAGTTCGGCCAGCCGATCGGCCGCTTCCAAGGTACCGGCTTCAAGCTGGCCGACATGGTGATCGATATCGAAGCCGCCGAGCTGCTGACATTGCAAGCAGCGTGGAAGATGGATCAAAACCGCATGACCGATATCGACGCGGCGATGGCCAAGGTGTTCGCGTCGGAAATGTTGGGCCGCGTTACCGATCAGGCGCTGCAGATCTTCGGCGGCATGGGTCTGATGTCGCAGTTACCGATCGAACGCTTCTGGCGCGATGCGCGCGTCGAGCGTATTTGGGACGGCACCAGCGAGATTCAGCGTCACATCATTTCGCGCGGGTTGTTGCGGCCGCATGGGGCTTAGAGATACCAACAGATCCCTCACCCCAACCCCTCTCCCGGTAGGAGAGGGGTTTTAAGCCCTTCTCCCTCCGGGAGAAGGTGGGGATGAGGGAAAGCGGGCACGATACTCATTTGATGGGCGAACGATGAGCGAGCGATTTTCGAAATGACTTCTGACAAACGCGAACAAAATCTGCGGCGCCTGTTGGCGCCGCGTCATATCGCTGTCTTTGGCGGCAAGCCGGCGGCGGAAGCGGTACGGCAATGCAAGCAGATCGGTTTCAAAGGTGAGATCTGGCCGGTGCATCCGCGCCATGAGAGTGTCGAAGGTTATAAATGCTATCGCAGCGTCGCCGAGTTGCCGTCGGCACCGGACGCAAGTTTCATCGCCGTACCACGTGAAGCCACGGTCGAGATCGTTACCGATCTCAACAAGCGCGGCGCCGGTGGCGTCGTTTGCTACGCCTCGGGCTTCGCCGAAGTTGGCGATGAAGGGGCGGCGTTACAGCGCCAGTTGGTCGATTCGGCTGCCGACATGGCGGTGATCGGTCCGAACTGCTACGGCGTGCTCAATTATCTCGACGGCGCGGCGTTGTGGCCGGATCAACACGGCGGCGCGCGCGTCGAGCGCGGCGTCGCCATCATCACTCAGAGTGGTAACGTCGGCTTAAACTTGACGATGCAACGGCGCTCATTGCCGCTCGCGTATTTGATTGCGGTCGGCAACAAAGCCGGCACCAACGTGCACGAGTTGATCGAGGCGTTGCTCGAAGATCCACGCGTCAGCGCCATCGGGTTGCATCTCGAAGGGCTGGACGACGTCGCCGGCTTCTCACGCGCGGCGTTGAAGGCGTTGAAGCGCCGGATCCCGCTGGTCGCGCTCAAATCCGGCAGCTCCGATCTCGGCGCGCAAGTCACCGTCAGCCACACGAGTTCGCTCGCCGGCCCGGACGGTTTGTACGACGCGCTGTTCAAGCGCCTCGGCATCGCCCGCGTGTACGACCCGACCGGTTTGATCGAGACCTTGAAGTTCCTGCACGTGCACGGCGCCATCAACGGCAAGCGCATCATCTCCGCCAGCTGCTCCGGCGGCGAGGCGTCGCTGACCGCCGACCTCGCGCAACCGCGTGGGCTCGAGATGCCGAAGATTCCGGAAGCGGCGCGGCAGCGGTTGTATAACCTGCTCGGCGATAAAGTTAGCGTCGCCAATCCGCTCGATTATCACACCTACATCTGGGCCGATCTCGAAGCACAGACCGAATGCTTCACTGGGTTGATGGATTGCAAATTCGACTCGCATCTCTTGATCCTCGACTTCCCGCGCGACGATCGTTGTCGCAGTGGCGATTGGGACACGACGCTCGCGGCGTTCGTGGCCGCGCGCCATAAGAGCGGCGCGACAGCAATGGCGTCGGTCGTCGCTTCGATGCCGGAAGGGCTGCCCGAATCTGTCGGTAACAAGATGTTGGCCGAAGGCATCGCGCCGATGCAGGGGCTCGTCGAATGCCTCGACGCAATTCGTGCCGCCGCCGACATTGGTGCCGCGCAGGCGCGCGTTAACGACATCTTGCCGCTGGTATCGCCGCCAGCATCGTCCGATTCGCCGAAGCGCATGCTGAACGAATGGGACAGCAAGCGCGCATTAGTCGCGCACGGGCTGACGGTACCGGAAGGTAACGTCGTCAGTGCTGCCGAAGCCGCGGCCTACGCCGACAAGCTCGGCTATCCGGTGGTGGTCAAGGCGGTGTCGGATACGCTGGCGCACAAGACCGAGGCCGGTGGCGTGAAGCTAAACCTCAAAGCCGCGAGCGACGTGCGTACGGCGATCGAGTCGATGAAGACGCTTTCCGATCGGTTTCTAATCGAGCGCATGGCGCAGGACGTCATCGCTGAGTTGATTGTCGGCGTGCACCGTGATCCGCAGTTCGGACTGGCGTTGACCGTTGGTACCGGTGGCATCATGGTCGAGCTGTTGAAAGATGCGGCGACCGTGCTGTTACCGGCGTCGCGCAACGATATTCGCGCCGCGCTGGAATCGCTCAAGACCTATCCGTTGCTAACCGGCTTCCGTGGTCGCCCGGCCGGTGATATCGACGCGGTGTTGGATGCCGTCATCGCCGTCGCGCGCTATGCCGAGGCCAACCGCGACCAGCTGCAGGAGCTCGACGTCAATCCACTGCTGGTTATGCCGAAGGGCAAGGGCGTGGTCGCCGTCGACGCGCTAATCCGCGTGTCCGCCTAAGAAACAATTTTCGAGAACATTGCGAGGAGTTTTACATGATCCAATCACCACTACGCATCACCCGTAACGGCCACATCTACGAAGTGGTGCTCGATAACCCGAAGGCCAATGCCATCAGCGGCGCTACCAGTCGCCTAATGGGTAAGGCGTTCGCCGAATTTCGCGACGATCCGGAGATGCGCGTCGCCATCGTTACCGGCGGCGGCAAGAAATTTTTCTCCGCTGGCTGGGACCTGAAAGGCGCCGCCGCCGGCGAGCCGCCTGATACCGACTACGGCGTCGGCGGTTTCGCCGGTTTGCAAGAATTGCCGAACCTGAACAAGCCAGTCATCGCCGCGGTCAATGGCATGGCTGTCGGCGGCGGCTTCGAGCTGGCGATTTCGTGCGACATGATCCTTGCCTCCGATCGCGCGCGCTTCTCGTTGCCGGAGATCAAAGCCGGCACGCTCGCCGATGCCGCGACTCTCAAGCTGCCGCGGCGTATTCCGTATCACGTCGCTATGGACTTGCTCTTGACCGGCCGCTGGATGGAAGCGACCGAAGCCCACAAGTGGGGTTTGGTGAATGAGATCGTACCGCACGACCAGCTCATGACGCGCGCGCGCGAACTCGCGAAGTTGTTGGCCGATGGTCCGCCGTTGGTGTTCGCCGCTATCAAAGAAGTGGCACGCGAAAGTGAAGGCTTGCCGTTCCAGGTGGCGATCGCCCGTATCATGCGTCGCGAATTCCCGACGGTTGCTAAGCTCTACGCCAGCGATGATCAGCTCGAAGGTGCGCGCGCGTTTGCCGAGAAGCGTACGCCGGTATGGAAGGGCCGCTGATTCGATCGCCGATTGATAAACGGTGGATCGCTCCGCCGTTTATCAAAAGTGATGCCATTGTTCTCCCTCTGTTTGAGCCTAGCTTTCGCGCTGCCAGTCTGATCTGATGCGCTATAGTTTTTGCGCTCACCGTTTTTTGTCTGTAAGTTGTAGTTGGGGCTATCTCGGAAATGAGATTTATATTTTTGCGGTAGCTCTCTTCATTCTGTAATAGATCGAATTCGTTGTCAGCCATCGTCGCGTTGTGCGAAGTCGATCGTCATTCATCTGTCGCAACAGAAAAATCTAACTCCTTATCGTCTGCCAGAGCCGCGCACGCGCTCGCGTGTCTTGTTTTTTGCTCCGTCGATCGAGATGTTGATGGCCAAACGGGCAGTTGAGACGACAACGCATCGCTCATACTATTTTGCTTCTTCGCCGTGAACCTCGATCGCAGTGCTGCATGTCGTGATCAGTGTTCGTGTCTGCAAGATAATCAATGGGAGGTTTATGTCATGGATTCTGATGCTGTCGTTATCGCTGGTTACTCCTGCCGTCTTCCTGAATCCGATGGCCCTCAGGAATTTTGGCAACATTTAATCGAAGGTCGAGACATGGTCACCGCCGATGCGCGGCGCTGGCCGATCGATCTCTACGATCTTCCGTCGCGCTTTGCCAAGCTGAAAGATCTCTCGCGTTTCGACGCTTCATTTTTTGAGATTCATCCCAAGCAGGCGCACAAGATGGACCCGCAACTGCGGCTGCTGCTCGAAGTTAGCTACGAGGCGATTAAGAGCGCCGGCGTCGATCCGGCGCAGATCCGCGGTTCGAAGACGGGTGTGTATGTCGGTGCCTGTTTCAGCGATGCGCATTCGCTTCAAGGCGCGCGGCCGGATTCAATGACCGGCTACGAGAACACCGGCTGCGCATTGTCGATGATGGCCAATCGACTTTCGTATTTTTTTGATTTCCACGGTAGCAGTCAGACGATCGATACGGCGTGCTCGTCGTCGATGGTGGCGCTGGATGCGGCGGTGCGTGCGTTGGCTGCCGGCGAGTGCGACTACGCTGTCGTCGGCGGCGTGAACGTGATTCTGCGGCCGGCGCTGAGCGTCGGCTTCGCCAAACTTAAAATGCTTTCAGCCGATGGTAGCTGCCGCTCGTTCGCTCACGATGCCAATGGCTACGCGCGCGCGGAAGGGGTGGTAGCGGTATTTCTGACACGCAAGCCATTGGCGCGTCGCGTCATCGCCAGCGTGCTCGGCAGTGCCGTCAACAATGACGGTTATACCGAGCAAGGCATCACGTTTCCGAACGGGCAGGCGCAACGTGATTTGATTGCTTCTTTGTATACGCGCGTCGGCATCGATCCCGGTTCGGTGGGTTATGTCGAAGCCCACGGCACCGGCACGACCGCCGGCGATCCGCAGGAAGCCAATGCACTGTGCGACATTTTTTGCGCCGGCCGTACCGCCGAAACGTCGCCGTTGTGGATCGGTTCTGTTAAATCGAACATGGGTCATGCCGAAGGAGCGGCCGGTTTGGTCGGTGTGCTTAAGGTGCTGTTGGCGATGGAGCATAAGCGGCTGCCGCCAAATTTGCATTTCACGGCGCCGAATCCGGACATCCCGGGATTGTTGGACGGCCGTTTGCGCGTCGTTACCGAGCCGTTGAATTGGGACGGTGGCATTGTCGGCATCAATTCCTTTGGTTTCGGCGGCACCAACGCCCATGTGATTTTGCGCGATGAGGTGAATGCAGTTACGGCGGTCGATGTGCCGCCGGTACCGGCCATCGTGCCGTTGGCAGCGCGCACGGCGGAAGGTCTAGATGCGTTAACGAGTTGCTATACCTCGGGCGCACTGTCGCCCGATATGGCCATGCTACTTCAGGGTGTTGCGGCGATGCCGCCGAAGACACATCCGTTTCGGGGCGCGGTCGTGCGTCGCCACGATGGAACGATTCGCGAGTTTCGTCGCGACATCGTCGGCCAGCGTCCGCCGGTGTGGTTCGTTTTCCCCGGTATGGGTGCGCAGTGGCCGGGCATGGGGCGAGCGCTGCTCGTGCTGGCGCCGTTTCGCGCGGCCATCGAACGTTGTGCGGCGGCGTTGGTGGGTACCGCCATCGATCTCGAACGGTTATTGACGCAGGCGGATGCCGCAGATTTTAACGATCCAACGAAGGCGTTCGTCGGTTTAACCGCTGTTCAAATCGGATTGGTCGATCTACTGCGGGCGCTCGGCGTTGTGCCGGATGGCCTCATTGGTCATAGCGTCGGTGAGACCGCTTGCGGCTATGCCGACGGCGCACTAACGGCGGAAGAAGCGATCCTCGCCGCGTATTGGCGTGGCCGCTGCGTGACCGACGCGCCGGCGGCGCGCGGCAAAATGGCGGCAGTGCGCCTGGATTGGGAGGCGACGAGCGAGTTGTGTCCGGACGGCGTCGTGCCGGCGTGCCACAACGCGCGCCAGAGTGTCACGGTGTCCGGCGATGCCGAACAAATCGATGCCATGGTGGCACGGCTGGTCGCGCAAGGTATCGAAGCACGTGAAGTCAACTCGTCACAGATCGCGTTTCATTCAACCGGCGTACGCGCGGCGGCGCCGGCATTGCTGCAAGCGCTGACACGCGTGATCGCCCAGCCGCGTGCACGCAGTCCGCGTTGGCTCAGCACGTCGCAGCCGTTGACCGATGCACCGATACTTTGCTCGGCGCAGTACTACGTCGACAACCTGTGCAATCCCGTTCGTTTCTTCGAGGCATTGCAGCGTGTGCCGGAGGGTGCGCTCGTTATCGAGATCGGCGCCCATCCGTTGATGCGTTTACCGGTAGCAGAAACGGTAACCGCATCTGAACACGTCGGCCTCATGGCGCGTGATCGGGATAACACCGATGCGCTATTCGAGGGGGTGGCGCGGTGCTATGTGCGTGGCGTCGAGCTCCATTGGTCGAGCTTGTTTGCACCGATGTATCCGCTGACATCGCCTTGTCATATTCCGCAATTGTGTTCTTGGGACCACGCGCAAGCATGGGAGGTGCCGACACTGTCGAACGAGTCCGGCGGCGGTGGTGCGGGCGATGTGGTGTTTCGCATCGATATTGCCGACGAGGAATATGCGCCCATAGCGGATCACAAGTTGGGCGAACATGTGTTGTTCCCGGCGACCGGATACCTGTCTCTCGTCTGGCGTACCGTCGCCGCGGCGATGAATGTGGCATTCGACCGTCTGCCGGTGCGGTTTAACGATGTTCGGTTACATCGACCGACGCGGTTGGTCGCGGGTACCGCGGTCGAGCTGGCGGTGCGTTACCTGCCGACGGCGCATTTGTTCGAGGTATCGAGTAACGGCGAGTTAGTCGTCAGCGGCCGCGTAATCACTGGTGCCGAGATCACGTTGCCGCAAACAACGGCCGACGTGTCGGTGTTGCCGGCCGAGCTGAACTTGCAGGCTGCCGACTTTTATAAAGAGTTACGGTTACGCGGCTACCGATATGGTCCGGCATTTCAGCCGGTTGAGGAGATTGCTGCGGATGGCTCGCGTTGCAAACTTGCTTGGCGCGGCGATTGGATAACGTTCCTCGATGGCATGTTGCAGTCCGGGCTGATGCAGATGCCGCGGGCGACGCTTGTGCCAACGACCATCGGCGAGATTACGATCGATCCGACGCGCCAGCCGCCGACAGAGACCATTGATGTCTATAACGACTTCGTTACCCAACGCGTTGTCGGGCCGGCGGTGACTATCGAAGGTTTGCGTTGTGCCAGCTTTTCGGCGGCGCGCCCGCTGCAACAGCCACGTCTCATGCGATATCAATTTATCCCTTACATCGAAAACAACTGTCGCGATTTCGATGATGCTGAAATATTCGAACGTTATATCCGTTCGGCCGACTTCACGGTGCAGGCGGCGTTGATTGTGATCGCGCAGGCCGAGGCCGACGGGCGTACATTGCCGGCGCACGTGCAGCGTCTGAAGACCGTGCTCATACAAACAGAGACGGTCCATCGCGAACCGGAGGTATTTTCCGAACCTAACGCTATCTTCATGCGCTTGGCGCACCATGTGTACGCACATCCGCAACAGCTGATCGACGATCCGTTGTCGGTTATCGTTGGTTACGACCAATACAAACAACTGTATAGCGACGACATCGGCGCCGCAGCGTTATTTTGCGATCGTTATCTCGGATCGTTGCTGGATGTGGTGTACGAGAATAGTCCGGTGAATCGCGGTCTACATCTGTGCGAGATCGGCAGTGGCACCGGCGGTCTCAGCGCTTACGTTTTGTCGCGCCTGCGTCCGGAAAAGGACCGCTACACCTTGACCGACATCTCCGCCGGCTTTTTTGGTGGTCTGCGTGACCGCTTCGCCGACTACGATACGATGATCGATTGTCAGGTATGGGATCTCAATCGATCGATGCCGGCAACCATCGGCGGGAATGTCGACCTGGTATTAGCGAGTAACGCATTACACGCTGTTCGCAATTTGCGGACGTCGCTGGCGCATATTCGTGCCGCACTTGGCGACGGCGGCTTCCTGTTATTTCACGAAGTGACGCACGGTTATCGTTCGCTCCTCAGTATCTGGGGCTTTCTGGATCAGCTGTGGAACTACGACGATCCGGAGGACCGTAGCCACGGTGCCGTCCTAACACGCGAGCGTTGGCAGACATTGCTCGATGAATGCGGCTTCGATGTGGTGGCGTTGAAGGATGACGGCCTTTACTCGACGTTGTTTCTATGCCGCAAACGTGCAGAGCGCGAGCTGTATCCGCATTTCGTCCAGGTCGATTCGCCGGTGAGTGAGTTGGTGCCGATTCAAGCCGGCATCGTCCGGCTGGCGGCGGACCCGCAATCCCGCTTCTGGCTCGATGCGACGGAACCGAGCGCGCCGGGTCTCGTCGGCATGGTGAATTGCTTACGCTACGAGGCCAGCGGCGACCGTGTTCGTTGCTTAGTGACCGATCGAGAGAACGTCGTCAGCGACGCCGAGATAGCCCATCAGCGTCGACTGGATCTAACCGTAAACGTCCATCGCCACGGATGTTGGGGTTCTTTCCGGCATTTGCCGTTCGTGTTGCCCGCGCCGGTGACGAGCGACAACGTTACCCTCGATTTACAGACGCGTGGCGATCTGTCGACGCTGCATTGGCGGCAAGCCCCGAGGTGGAAGGAAGCGGTGACCGAGTTCGAGCCGTACTATCTCGGTGTGAACTTCAAAGCAGTAGTGCTTGCGACCGGACGCTTGCCGGAAGAAATTTTCGGCGGTGGGTTGAGTGCCGCGGCCGGTGGTGAATTTGCCGGCATGGCGGCGGACGGGCGCCGCGTGATGGGTTTCGTTGCCGAATCGTTCGCCTCTAGATTCGTCGGTCGTGCTGACGACAGCGGTCAGTGCATTTTCGACGTTCCGGCGGGTTGGTCATTTGAACAGGCGGCGACGGTACCGGTGGTGTACATGACCGCCTATCTCGGATTGCTGTTGCGCGCCAGGTTGCGCCGCGGCGAACGCGTATTGATTCATGCCGGCAGCGGCGGTGTCGGTCAGGCGGCGATTCAAATCGCCCATGCGCTCGACTGCGAAATTTTCACTACCATCGGTTCGCCGGAGAAGCGTGCTTATGTGAAGCAACGGTTCCCCTTTATTGCCGACGATCATATCGGCAATTCACGCGACACCTCGTTCGTCGATTTAGTAAAACGTGCGACCGCCGGCCGCGGTGTGGACGTCGTGCTCAATTCGTTGACCGACGACAAGCTGCAGGCGAGCTTGCGGGTATTGGCGCGACATGGACGTTTCGTTGAAATCGGTAAGTACGACATGGCGCGTAATGCGGCGCTCGGTATGGAAGTGTTTCTGCGCGATATCAGTTTTCACGGAGTCGGGCTCGACGATCTTGTCAACGATAACACGGCGCAGCTAGAGGAATTAATGCAACTTATGCGCGCGGGGATACTTGACGGTGTCGTGCAACCGCTCGATCGGACGGTATTCGGGCACGATCAAGTCGAGGAAGCATTCCGTTACATGGCGCGTGGTCGGCACATCGGCAAGGTGTTGCTACGCTTGCGCGACGAGCAGGCGTCCGTGCCGGTGCAAATACCGGCGCGCCCGGCTATTTGGTGCGATCCACAGAAGAGTTATCTCATTACCGGAGGTCTAGGCGGCGTCGGCCTCGAACTCGCCGATTGGTTAGTGCAACGCGGCGCGCGCGATATCGTGCTCGTCGGCCGCTCCGGTATACGCGATACCTATCAAGCGTATCGCCGATACACCTGGGAGCGGCAAGGCGTGGCGGTGCAGGTGGTGGCGGCCGATATCGCTGATACTGCACAAGTCGAGCGACTCGTGCAGGAAATTGAGGCGCGCCGACCTGTCGGCGGTATCTTCCATTTAGCCATGGAGCTGCGCGATGCGTTGTTCACGAATCAGACGGCAGAAAGCTTCGAAGCGACCTGTCGCGCCAAGATCAACGGTTCGGCAAATCTAGATGCATCGAGTCGTGCGCACTGTTTTGCGCTTGAGCATTTTGTGGTGTTCTCGTCGCTCGTGAGCGTATTTGGTAACGCGGGGCAGTCGAATTACGCCTATGCCAATAGAGCGATGGAGTGGTTGTGCGAGCGTCGCCGGCAGCAAGGATATCCGGCGTTGGCGGTGCAATGGGGTCCGATCGGCGATGTGGGTTTCGTCCAGGAGAATCGTGAGCGCGTGCGCGTTACTAGCGCCATATTGCACGACCAGAGTCTGGCATCCTGCTTGGCCGTACTCGAGCAATTTATGTTACAGCCGGAGCCGGTGGTCGGCAGCTTGTTGCTGGACCGGAGCGGGGCGGGCGCGTCACAGGCGGCGATGGCGACGATCGAACGTAGCCGCAGCGGCTTATTCGCCGCCATCAAGACGGTGCTTGGGCTCGGCGTTGAACAGGCGGTGGATGAGCGCCACACGCTCGGCGAGCTTGGAATGGATTCGCTGATGGCGGTGGAGATCGAGCACGTGCTCAAGAATCACTTCGATATTGCCGTCGATTTGCCGGAGATCCGTCAGTTGAGCTTCGCTCGTCTGGGCGAGCTGTACGATGCGCGTGACAAGGGTGCCGATCGGCTGGCGGCTCTGGTGGCGACGTCGGTAAGCCCGCGATCGCACGAACAAGACGGTGAGGTTTTCACTTCGGTCCGAAGCGGTTCGACCACGTCTGAGGTGCTTTACTTCGTCAACGGATTTATGTCGGATCCGATAACTGTCACCGAAACGGTTGAAATTCCGGGTGACGGACAAATGTTCGTCGTCCACTTCGAGCGCGCTGCTAACATGGAGACATTGTCTGATCAGTGGTTGGCGCATATTGCCGGCCTGCCGGCTGCTGTGACTACCATCACGATCTTCGGTTACAGCATGGGCAGTCTTATCGCTCAGCGATTCATGGCGATGGTCGCGGGAAAGCTTGCCGTATTACCGCGATTGATTTTGGTGTCCCCGCCGAAACTGGAGTTGGCACGCTTGCCGCAGTTCCGAGAAATCGACATCGATGCGATCTCCCCCGAGCGAGCGCGCACGGTTTTGCGTCAGCTCCCCTGGTTTGGCGACTTCGCGTTGTTACCGGACGAAAGTATCAAGCGGCAAGCGAAGTTCGTGCTATACGACCGTTTCTATGACGAACAGCTCGCCGTTGCCGACGTTATCGCCTTGCCGCGTGAGGATGTTTTGTGCCGCAGCGTGCAGGAAGCGCGGCCGTACGCCCGGCGCTTACTTTGCATCGAAGGAAGGCATGATCTTCGGTCGATCGAACTTGCCAAAGTGTTTGCCTATCTTGATAAGCTCGATGAGGAAGTTGTTGTGGAGTAGCGGCAATGGTCGCCGAGTGATAACGATGAGATGGCGATCGTTAGGTCCGGGTTCGTCATCCCGGGGGAGCGCACGGTGTTGTTAAGTGCCATCCTCCGGGTTGTCGGTTATTGCCTATTTCGCTTAATTTTTGTTGCGCGGTTCATCAGCAGGCCGCGCTGCATCGGATCCAGTTTCGAGGTGTAGCCAACGAATAAAGTCGTTGACAAGGGGTCGTTTCAACGCCATCGGCGGATAGAGCACGTAGTACTGGCTGTCGGTATCGACCGTTAAATCGAACGGTTGCAGTAGTCGGCCGCTGGCCAAATGACTCGTCACTAAAGCAATCCCGCAGAGCGCCACGCCTTGGCCGTCTAACGCCGCCTGGGTCACGACGTTGGTGTCGTCGAACACCGAGCCGCGACAAATTTTCTCGACCTCGTTCGCATTAATGTTGGCGGCGATCAGCCATTGGCGCCAACTCTCGTAGTCGGTGTCATGCAGCAGCGTATGGTGCCTGAGATCGTCCGGTGTTCGCAGCGGCCGCGCGCCGGCCAGCAGCGCCGGACTGCAGACCGGTGTCAGCGTCAATCCCATCAATGGTTCGGCGACGACGTTGGGCCAATCGCCGCGACCCCAGCGTATCGCCAGCTCGATGTCATCTTCGACAAAGTTGATCAATCGTCGCGAGTGATGCAGCCGCAAATCGACGTCGGGATGTATCGTCCAAAATCGTTCGAGCCGCGGCGCCAGCCAGCTACCGAACGAGGTGCCGAGGCCGATGGTCAATGTTTGTCGACCTTTGGTTGCGCGTAAGGCGGTGATGGTGTCGGCGATTTGATGAAACGACGTCTGCAACACCGGCAACAGTTGCCGACCTTGATCGGTCAGCCGCAGCTTGCGGTGCGCGCGCAGGAACAGCGCCGTTCCCAGGGCGTCTTCGAGCTGTTTGATCTGTTGGCTGATGGCGGCTTGGGTGACATGCAGCTCGGCGGCCGCCAGCGTAAAGCTCAGGTGGCGGGCGGCGACCTCGAAGGTGCGCAATAAGTTGAGCGGTGGAAGCGAGCGGGCCATTGTTCAGATAAGTATTGCTTATCCTCAATATTAGAATTGATTGCTTGAATCCACCAACTCCGGCCGACTATCGTTCAAGAATGATAATTGGAGCTTATCCTATGTGGGTGCCGCGGTTCACGCGTTTTGACGAGAGTACAGTCGAGGATTGGCAGCAGATCGATACGCTGTGCGCCGATTACGAGCGCGGGCTGGCCGATCGGGTATTACGCAGCCTGCAACTGCTGCAAGGTAATGAGCTCGGTATGCCGATCGATCGCTTACAGCATTCGCTGCAAACGGCGACCCGCGCTGCTGAAGACGGCGCCGATGAAGAGACCGTCGTCTGCGCGCTGTTGCATGACATCGGCGATGATCTGTCGCCCTATAACCACGGTGAGCTCGCCGCCGCTATCCTCAAGCCATATGTGTCCGCCGACAATCATTGGCTGGTGAGCAAGCACGGCGTCTTTCAAGGCTACTACTACTTCCACTTCGTCGGTCGTGATCGCAACGAGCGCGACCGTTACCGCGACCATCCCGCGTTCGAGCACACGGCACGTTTTTGCGAACGTTGGGATCAGACCTCGTTCGATCGTCACTATCCGACATTATCGCTCGCGGATTTCGTACCGATGGTTCGACGCCTCTTTAATAAAGCGCCGTACGGCGGTTTGCAGCAGGCGACTTAAGCAATGTCAGCGACAGTCGATCGTTTGCCATCGGCGACGGCGCAGTTGCGTGTCGTGTTACTCCCAATCAGCCCGGTGTTGCTCGGCGCGATGTTATTTGCACTGGCGCACGGCGGACTCTTCAACGTCATGGGCATTGCCTTGGCCGAGCACGGCTATCCGGAATCGACCATCGGTCTTCTGGGTTCAATGTTTTTCGTCGGTATCTTTGTCGGCGCGGCGTTGACCGAACGCTTTGTACGGCGCGTGCGTCATGTCCGTTGGTTCATGCTGCTCGCCGGTGTTGCCGGTGTTTCCACCGTTGCGCTCAGCTTGACGACGCCGGTCGTCGGTTGGGCGTTACTGCGGTTTCTGGCCGGTGTCGCCATGGGTGGCCATTGGTCGGTGGTCGAGGGTTGGATTCAGTTTCAGGCACATAACGCCGTGCGCGGTCGGAGCTTGGCGATTTATGAATGCGTGCGTGTCCTCGGTGTTGGTGCGAGCCCGTTGTTGCTTGGGTTATTTGCCGGCAACGATGCGTATATCGTCGCCGGTATTCTGTTTACCTTCGCGCTAGTGCCGGTGTGTTTTCTGACGTCAAAGGAACCGGAGATCGCGCCGAAGCAGCAAGCATTACCGATCGCCAAGCTCATCGCCTGTTCGCCGCTCGGTGGTATCTGCTGCATGATGTCCGGGTTCGTGCTGAGCGCGTTCTTCAGCATGGCGGGTGTATTCGGCAAGCAGTCGGGCCTGACGGCCGGCGAAATTTCCGGCTTTATCTCGTTTGTGCTGATCGCGCCGGCGGTGACGCAAATTCCGTTGGGCATGTTGAGCGATCGATTTGGTCGCCGCTTGCACGGCGTTGGCGGCGGCGTTGATGCTGGTGTTGGCCGACGTGCACAATTTTGTGGCATTGATGGCGCTTGGCGGATTAGTCGCCGGCACGAGCAATCCGCTTTACGCGTTGGGTGCGTCTCATGTCAACGACCGAATCAGCCGTGACGAAACGGTGCGCGCCAGTGTGACCTTGATCTCTATCAACGGCATTGGTTTGGCAATAGGCTCGCTGGTCGCCGGCTTCGCCATGCAAATGTTGGGGAACGATGGGCTTTTTATTTCGATATCAGCAGTGTTGGCGGTGGTGATAATTTGCGCGTTGGTGAGCCTGGCTGGCGCACGAACCGGCGAGGTTACATCATGATGCCGGTCGTTGTTGGTGCCGTGCTTTGCGCCGCCGCGTTGCATGCGACGTGGAATGCCATGCTGCGCAGCGGCGCCGATCCGTTTTGGACGATCACGGTAATGTCGATCGTGACGATGATCGTCGGTATACCGATGGTGCTCGTATTACCGTTGCCGCTACCAGCGAGTTGGCCGTATCTCGGTTTATCGTCGGTGCTGCAGACTTGCTACTGCTTGTTCCTGGTACGCGCCTATGGTCACGGCGAATTCAGCGAGGTGTATCCCATCGCCCGTGGGTCGTCGCCGTTGCTGGTGACGATTGGCGGCGCGGTGCTCGCCGGTGATCAGTTGAGTACCGCCGCGTGGTTCGGCGTGTTTTTGGTGTCGCTCGGCATTCTCAGCATGGCGCACGCGCATCGCCACGCCCGCGCCGTCGGTTCGGCGCTCGTTACCGGATTGTTTATCGCCAGCTACACCATCACCGACGGTATGGGCGCGCGTCTTGCCGGCAACTCGTACGCTTACTCGGCGTGGATCTTCGTGCTCTATGGAATCTTGATGGTACTGGCGTTTTTGGCAGCGCGCCGGCGATTGGTCATTCCGCTTGGTTCGCCGGCGACGATCAAAGCCACCGGCGGCGGAGTGTTGTCGTTGCTCACCTATGGCATTGTCATTTGGGCGATGACACAAAGCCCGATGGGCCCGGTATCGGCGTTGCGTGAGACCAGTATCGCCTTCGCCGCGCTGATCGGTCGGATGTTTCTCGGTGAGACGTTGACGTGGCGCAGGCTTGGTGCCTGCGTCGTGATCGCGGCCGGCGCGATTTGTTTGAGTTATCGGTTGTAAATGCGCGTTGTTTAATATCGCCAACGCTAACACGCTGCGCTTCTATTTTTTACTCTCTCATCGACGAGTATTAAAAAATCCCGACCGAAAGTCCCGCCGCCAATGTCATCCCCAGTTCTACACATCTCGCTAAATCTTCCGATGTCGTTTTTTCCTTGGCGATCACCGGTTCGGCAACCTTCTTCAACGGAAAGCCACGAACGATACGGTCGATGGCGTTAACCGCGCCGGTGCCGTCGTTGCCGGCGGCAACAAAAATCGCGTACGGCATGCCTTCGATCTTGCCTTGCGCCGGATAAAACACCCGGTCGAAAAAATCTTTCAGTGCGCCGGACATATAGCCGAAGTTCTCCGGCGTGCCGAAGATAACGCCGCTGGCGGAAGTTAAGTCGTCGACGCCGGTATCGAATGCGTGTTTCATCACCGTCTCGACATCGTCGATTTCGCGCGCACCGCGCAATACGGCGTCGGCCAGCTCGCCGGTGCGTACGCCTTGGGTGTGATAGACGATCAGTAGTTTTTTCATGAACGCTGGCGCGAGCGAAGACGCGGCAAAAATTATACGCCGCGCCTAAGCGGTAACCAACGCGACTTAGCCCAGCCAGTAGACGGGGTAGCGCCGCGCCTTGCCGATGTTGTTGATCACGAGCGCGACCAGCAAGATCAAGAGCACTCCCAATAGTGTGGGTGTGACCAGGAACGCCCAGCTCGGATGCGTCAGCATGACGATAACCGGATTGGAGCCCGCCGGCGGATGGACCGTGCGCGTCAACTGCATGGCGGCGATGGCACAAGCAAGCGCCAACGCCATGCTCCACCAAACGGCACCGAATGCGGTGAAAAACAACAGGCCAATTAGCGACGATAAGAAGTGGCCGGCGATGACATTACGCGGTTGCGAAAACGGTGACTTGGGAAAACCGAACACCAATACGCAACTGGCGCCGAACGAACCGAGCACCATCGGCATACCGAGCGTATCTGTCGCCAGCGCGACAGCGGCGATGGCCAGTAAGCCGCCGATCCAGGCCATGGCGATGCCGGGCAACGGCTCGCGCTCCGGAAGTGAACCGCCACCGCTGAGTTTGCTGAATGGAATTGGCATTTTTGATGTCCTTAGCAATTGTTATGAAAAACGGGAGCGTGGCGGTTTGCTCCAGGCTCCCGGGTCGATAGTAAAACGTGATCGGCGTCTGCCGTCTAATGATTGAGTGCCGGCCAGTTCTTCTCGGCTTGGGAGATAAATTTAGTCGACTCGCCAGCAAATGTCTTGTTGAGATCGCCGTTGAAATTGAGATACAGCTTGCCGTCGACGATGCTCCAGCCGTTTACCGGATCGACATCGAACAGTTTGCCGTTGGCAACCCCCCAGGAACAGAATCCGCCGTACTGCGGCGCATACTTTTCCGGATTGGCGGCGAACGCCTCTTTATTTTTTTCGCTGACGAAACGCCAGGTGACGCCGCCGTAGACAGACTCGTGTTCCGCTGAGCCCACCGCCGGTTTTCCTTTGTTGAAGTACGAGACGACGTCGTAGCCCTTGGCGCCGAGGCCGGCGTACATCGTGTTATATTCGCCGCCGGTTTGCTTGACGGCGTAAGCCGCGGGTGCGACCAGACCAGCGCTAGTAGCGGCAACGATCGCTAACGGAACGACGACGCGTCGTAGGGAGATGGCGTACGTGCTGATAAAACGACGGTTCATGACAATCCCCTATAAAAAGTTGAAGTGGATACGGCAGACGACGTTCGCCAATGTAGGACGGCGTGTCGTTGCGCTCTATGTGCGAGCGGGGGAGTTTTATGTCTGAACGTCCGGGTAACGATGCGGCGCCGGCGATCAAGCGCGTGCTCGACGATTACTTGCGCGCGGTGTCGTTCCAGTGCCAGGTATACTACCGCGGGCAGGTGTGCGAGACCTGGTCGCTCGATACCGCCGGCAGCGGCCACGTCAACTTTCATGCGATATGTCACGGCGAATGCTGGTTTCGCCTACCGGGTATGGATACGCCGTTGCGGCTGCAGCAAGGAGACGTCGTGGTGTTGCCGCACGACGCACCGCATTTATTGGCGTCGGCGCCCGATATAACGACGGGCTATGGCCAGATCTCGTTGCCGTCGCCGGTCGCGTTCGATCGTCAGCAGTCGGGGACGGCGCTCATTTGTGGTTATCTGATGATGGATCGTAGCGCCCATCGGCTTATCTTTTCGATGTTGCCGCCATATCTTATCGTTCGCAGCCAACACAGCGGGGCCGCCCAGTTTCGTCAGCTAATCGATTTGTTGTTCATCGAAGCGCAGGCCGACGCGCTGGCGGCAACCGCGGTGTTGGATCGGTTAGCCGATGCGCTGATGTTCTATGTGATTCGCTACGCCGTCGCCGGGAACGCGACTTCCGCCGGATTGTTGGCGGCGTTGCGCGACAAACAAATTTGCGCGGCGTTGATCAGCATGTGCGAGCAACCGGAGCGGGCGTGGACGTTGGAAGCGTTGGCGGAACAAGTGTTCCTATCGCGCTCGACGTTTGCCGAACGCTTTCATGCGTTGCTCGGACAGACGCCGATGGATTTTCTGCTCGATTGGCGCATGCAGCGGGCGCGGCGATGGTTGGAGCAAGACCGTCTGAGTGTGTCCGAAGTCGCCGCGCGTTGCGGCTATCAGTCCGATGCCGCCTTCAGTAAAGCCTTCAAGCGCGTGCTCGGCGTCGGTCCCGGCGAGTTGCGACGGGCCCGGCCGGCGCTCAAGTCCTGAGGCGCCGCCGGCCGGCTCCGTTCGGTTTTTTAAGATCCGGTTTTCCAATCGCCGCCGCGGTTCCACCAGCGGTTCGGATTGTCTTTCGCACCGATTGTTTTCGAGCGGCTCGCCAAAGCGGTTTGCACCGTAATTACCGGCTCTTCGTAACTATGGGCGGCGGCGATGGCATCGATTGTTTGGCGCAGCATGGCGTCGTTCGGGGGAATAAGGAACGATACAACGACCACGCCGGGGCGTTTGCGCACGTCGTCTTCGGCGCCCACATGAGACCCCGCGAGCGGTCGGTAATATTCGACGCCGCTGGCGGAGCGCAGCGCACATTTGTCGTTGTTGCCGTATTCCAACGGCACCACTGCCGTCAGTTTTTCTAAAATTCCGTCGACTTCATCCTCCGGCGCTTGGAACGTGATTTGCCATTGTGGGATCATCTGAACTAAGGGCGTGGAAAAATCGTTCAGTAGGTTTTCAGTTTTCATGCGTGCTCCTTATCAACCGGACCGAGGTGTCCAGGAGCAGCACGATACGGTGGGGCTACTGACAGCGTGCTGTCAGTAGCAAGTCGCTCAATGAAACGGGATGACCCACGCAAGCATCGGTCCATCGGCTGATGCTTGCAGCGAGAGATGTGCGCCGCGATTCTCGTCATTCAGTCGTACCACCGTTTGGCCGACGGCGAATCCAATCAGTGCGCCGGCGACGATGTCTGACGGCCAGTGGGCATTATGTTGGTGGCGTGCGTAGCCGACCAAGGTGGCGGTCGTGTAGGCGGCGGTATCGACCCAGGGCGAGTCGTAGTGCGCGCCGATGACCGAAGCGAGTGCGAATGCTTGGGTCGTGTGTCCGGAAGGAAAAGAATGGTTGTGGCCGAACGGGTGGAACTCGGTGTTGTCCGCGGTATCGCTCGGGCGTACGCGTCCTATCGTCCATTTGGTTAATGGTGTGATGATGACGGAGGCGATAATGCTGGCGGTAAGACCGTCTTCGGCGACAGCAGCAGCGCGCGGCGAATCGAATAATTTGGCGCCGGCATAAAAGCCAGCCATGGTGATGGCTGAAAACTCGCCGCCAAAACGTTCGACATTCGACGCGAGCCTATCCAATTCGCTTTCCTCGTCATCGGCGCCATCGCCTTCGCGTTTATCCATCAGTGCGCCGGTGCCGATCACCAATGCTGCGGCAACGCCGAATCCTTTCCAATCGTCGGCGTCCCATCGAGCCGGAGCGCTGAGCATATAGCGCGTGTCATGGACCAATTGTTGGCCGAACGAACGTTTGGATAGGCTTGGATCATCCGTCTTCAAGTCGATGGAAGATGCACCGGCGAGATCGGGCAGGGTGATTTCATCGCTTCGCGCCGACGGCGCCGCCAGCAACAAACAAAACAATGATAACCAGCGACGGTAAATGACAATGCGAGGACGTTCCATATCGTTTTCTATAGTTGAGATGAATGATAGTTAATCGCACAACGAAGATTATTTATTTGCTGGTGTGACCGATGGCCTGTTCTTTCAGCCAATCGGCGACTTTCAGCGCCGACCCCGACAGCATCGTGCCTTTACGGTGGATGAGGTAGTACGCGGCGCTTTCGATGGAAACATTGATGAACGGCGCCATCAGTTTACCGGATCGAATAAGCCGGTCCACCAGTGGTTGCCGACCCATGGCGATGCCCACGCCTTCCATGGCGGCTTGGAGCACGAGCTCCGAGCCTTCGAACGTGACGGTCCGTTGTTCCGGCGGTACCGGCAATCCATGCGCCTCGCACCAATCTTTCCATTCGTTGGTGTCATACGTATTGACGATGATCTTAGCTTCCGCCAGCACCTTCGCCATCGGCGCGTCGCGCCATTTTTTTAAATACGATTCAGCCGCCACCGGCAGTAACACTTCCGGCATCAGCTTAGTGATGTCGTAACCCGACCAATCGCCATAGCCGTAGCGAATGCCGAGGTCGATGTTCTCACGATCGAAGTCGCACAGGCGATTGGTGGTAATCAGCTGCAAGCTGAGGTCAGGGTGTTGCTGGTGCAAATCGCTCAGCCGCGGGATCAACCAGAAGGCGGCGAGCGACGTCGGCAATGTCAGCGTCGCCCGTCCGCGCGCCGGTGTGCCGGCCAATTCTTCCGTCGCCTCCGACAGCGTTTCGAGCGCGAGTCGGACCGCCTGAAAATATTTAGCGCCGGCAGCCGATAGATGCATCTCTCGGCCGTTTTTCTCGAACAGCCGCACGCCGAGGCGTTGTTCCAGGCGCCGAATCTGATGGCTGACCGCCGATTCGGTAACCGACAACAGCGCCGCCGCCTTCGAAAACCGCCCCGCCTGAGCGACCGCATGGAACGTTTTAAGCTCGTTTAGCGGCGGATAACGCAATTTCATGGGCCAAACCTTTAATTAGTGTTACTACAACAATACATGAAGAAAACTCAAGTTTACTACTATCTTTATCAATTGTTCGGCCAAGGCGGGAACGAGAGGATGCGCGCACCACAGCAGCTCGTACTCGAGCAGGATAAAACAAGCCAGTATGTTTCAGAAGATGCATTGGATCGTCGTGACCGCGCTCATGACGATCTTCGTTATGGTCGCGTTTGGATTCGGTCACTTTCTATTGTCGGCATTGGCGCCCGAGATGATCGAGCAGGGCGCGTTGTCCTATCGCGGTCTTGGCTGGGCCTCCAGTGCGTTTCAGCTCGGCCTCATTATTTTCTCGTTGGCGGTGCCGCTGATCGAAGGCCGGCTCAATCTCAGCCGCTTAGTATCGAGCTCGATTATTTTGTTCGGGCTGTTGCTGATCGGGCTGTTCTTCGTGCGCTCGGAAATGCTGATCGTTTTATTGATGTTCGCGCTCGGCTCGTTAGCGGCGATCAGCTGGGCGCCGATGGCGAATTTACTAAAAGAATTTATTCCAGCGACTTATTTTGCGCGGGCGATGGGCATTGCCTCGGGTGGCGCTGCTTACGCCATCGTTTTGGTCGGTACCGTAATGCCGATCGTTAACGACAAGCTCGACTGGAGCTTTAACTGGCTGATCTTCGGCGCCATCGCCGTTGCCTTGGGTGTGATTGGCTGGATCGTCGTTCCCAAGTCGCAATGCAGCCACCACGCGGCCGCGGCGCTTGACGTGACGTCGTCGACGCGGTCGATCGCGCCGTCATTGACGCTGCTTTATCTATTGATGTTTCTCTCGGGTGGCAGCCTGACGATATTTCCCACTTATTTGTCGGTCTACGCACGGCATGAGGTCGGACTGAACGCCGACACGGTTGGCGTACTTCTCAGCGTCATTGGTGCTGCTGGCATGTTCAGCGGTTACGTGATCGGTCATATCGCTGAACGTTTCACGACTCGTATCGGCCTCACCATCGGTCATTTGGTCGCCGGCGTGGCGATGGTCGTGTCGGTGGTATGGCCGATTAAGGAAGTATTGTTGCTGACGACTGCTATTTTCGGTTTGGCGATGTTCGGCACGCAGGCGGCATTTTATGCGCATATGGCGGCGGTCGTGCCGCGGGCGCGATTGTTGTCGGTATCGTCGATCGGTAATGTCAGCTTGTTCCTGGGCATCATGACCTTCAGCTTCTTGAGCGGTTATTGGAAGACCTATTTCGGTAGCTATACCTGGCTGTTGGCGATCGCCGGTCTCTTAGCCGTCGTTATCGCTATGGTCACCGCGTTACGGTTCGGTACCGGCGAGTCGATTAAAGTGGCTTACGTTCGACGCGGTAACGCGGCAGTCGTATAAAATCGCCACGGTGTCAGCGGCCAAACCCTTTGCCACGGTACTTGCCGACGATGGCGTCGTCGTCATCGAACAAAATGCCGAGCGGCTTTTAGCAACGATCGGCATCGACTGTTCCGGCAGTGAGCAAGTCGAACAACTGTGGCGCCAGCAGGGCGCACGTGTCGAAGCAGGCTGTATCAAAGTTCCTGCCGGCTTAGCGCGTGCGATCATCGCGCGCTCGGCGCCGGCATCGTTTCGGCAACTCGCGCGCGACCACGCGTATTCAATCGATTTTGGCCAGGGCAGCGGTGTCTGCGCGCCGGCGTCGTTTACGCCTTTCCTACTTACCCCGGACGGTCAGCGGCGTTATACGACCAGCGCCGATCTCGCGGTGCTGACACAACTCGTGCAAGCATCGAGCGGACTGCGTCACGCCGGTACGTTGTGCGAGGTTACCGACGTGGCGACGCCGGTGCGGCACTTGCAACATCTCGCCATCCAATTCCGCTATACCGGTAAACCTCTCTTAGGACCGAAGCCGTCGGTCGAACGCTATAAAGATGCATTGATGCTGGCGACGATCGTGTTTGAACGAGAGATGGTGGGTCGCTGCTGCTTACTTAATATCATCAACCCCGATTCGCCGTTGCGTTTCGACAAAGGCGTGATCGAGGCGCTGTGTTATTCGGCAGCGACCGGGCAGGCGACCCAGGTTGCGTCATGGCTGGTGCTTGGCATGATGGCGCCGACGACGATTGCCGGTGCACTAGCGCAAGGATTCGCCGAGGTCCTATTCGGTTTAGCGACGACACAGTTGGTGAATCCCGGGGCACCGGTCATGGGGGGAATTGTCGGTGTTCCGTTCTCGATGAAATCCATGCGGCCGGATTGTGGCAAGCCGACCACCTGGCTGGTAAGTCTGGCGGCAGGGCAGCTGTTCCGCCGGCTGGGCGTGCCATACCGGCTCGATG
Organism: Gammaproteobacteria bacterium; assembly: GCA_016199745.1. Lineage (NCBI taxonomy): Bacteria > Pseudomonadati > Pseudomonadota > Gammaproteobacteria > Gammaproteobacteria bacterium. The sequence goes on along the minus strand of JACQFZ010000050.1, from coordinate 67,687 downwards.
GCGGATTCACCTCGGCGAAATGCGTCGACGCGCAAGCGGCCGCCGAATCGAGCTTTTCCTTGCAATTGGCTCTAGACGCGGGCGCAGACTTTGTATTACATGCCGCCGGCTGGATGGATAACGGGCTCGCCGTCAGCCAAGATAAATGGCACTTGGATCACGCCGGCTTGCTTCATATAAGGAAGTCGCGTGGCAACTGGGCCGATGACGCGCTGTTGCCGCATTCGGAAATTTCGCAACTCAATATAAAGATAGATATGGCACTCAACGATTTCGTGCGGGCCCGCTCGGAAGAATTGCTGGCTCTGGAACATGACAAGTACTAACACGACCCCCAGTAACAAAGATCTTTGGTTGGGCTTGGATACTGGCGGGACTTACACCGACGCGGTCATCCTCAACGGTAGCAAGCAGGTCATCGCTACTGCCAAGTCACTGACGACCAAGCACGACCTATCGATCGGTCTCGCCGGCGCGATCAAAGCGGTAATCGAAAAATTGCCGGCGCCGTTATCGTCGGCCGACATCAGCCTAGTCTCGGTGTCGACCACATTGGCAACCAATGCCGTGGTCGAGAACCAGCGCGGTCCGATTTGTGCCATCTTGATCGGCTACGATGAGCAGATGCTGTCGCGCGCCGGGCTGCGCGAGGCGTTGATCAATAGCCCGACCGCTTTGATCGCCGGCGGTCATCGCGCCAGCGGTGAAGAGCTGGCGCCGCTCGATATCGAAGCGGCGACGGCGGTGGTGCTCAAGCACGCGGCGCGGGTCGACGCCTTCGCTGTCTCCAGCCTTTTTTCGGTGCGCAATCCGAGCCATGAAGTCCGCTTACGCCAACTGATTCGCGATCTCACGCACAAGCCGGTCACTTGTGGTCACGAGCTGACATCGCGGCTCGACGCGCCGCGGCGCGCGTTGACGACCGCGCTCAACGCGCAATTGACGCCGCAGATTCGGCATTTGATCGAAGCGGTGCAAGCAGTACTGGCAATCGAGCGCATCCATGCGTCGCTGATGGTGGTGAAGGGCGATGGTTCGTTGATGGATGCCAAGGTCGCGTTGGAGTGTCCGGTCGAAACGATCTTGTCGGGACCGGCGGCCAGCGTCGTTGGCGCGAAATTTTTGACCGGCATAGAAGATTTTGTCGTGTCCGACATGGGCGGCACGACCACTGACATCGCCATCGTCCGTGACGGCAAGCCGGTGTTGAACGACGAGGGCGCACTGGTCGGTGGTTGGAACACGATGGTGCAGGCGGTCGACGTGCGCACGTATGGCCTCGGCGGCGACAGTGAAGTCGGCTTCAACGATCAGGCGCAGTTGACCATCGGCCCACGGCGAGTCGTGCCGTTGAGTTTATTGGCGAAGACGACGCCGGCGATCCTCGATGTGTTGCGGGCGCAAGCGCTCGCGGAAATCCCGCCGTTACACCCGGCGCGGTTCGCATTTCGCCAAAGTGCTCGCACCGACGTGCATCTAAGCTCCAAAATCGAGCAAAAAGTTTGGGATGCGCTCGCGCCGGGACCGCAACCGTTAGCCGAGATCGCCCGCAGCGCCAGCGCGCTACGGGCACTGCGATCGCTGGTGAGTCAGGGCCTCGTCGCCGCGTCCGGCATCACGCCGAGTGATGCGATGCACGTGTTGGGCGAGCAACACAGCTGGGACGTGGAAGCAGCGCGACTGGGTGCGGCATTGTTGATTCGTGAGCGTCGCGGTTGGCTAGAGCAACTGAGCGATACCGATGTCCCAGAATTCTGTACCGAAATACGCGAAGCCGTCGTTCGTCAAACCGGACGGGTGGTGTTCGAGGCAGTGCTGGCGCATGATCCATGCATTCGTCGCGCCACCAGCGGCAGCTGGGGCCGGTTCGGCGACACGTTCATCGAAGATGTGGTCAGCGGCAAGATGTTCTCGCGGTTGGCGAATGTCACTTTCAGTCTGAATGCCTCGCTCATCGCCATCGGTGCGCCGGTGCGTAGTTACTATCCGCAAGTAGCGGAGCGCTTGCAGGCGCCGTTGGTGATTCCGGAGCATGCGGCCGTGACCAACGCCATCGGTGCTGTTGCCGGCGTCGTCATGCAGTCGGTCGAGATTTTGGTAACACAGCCGAAGCTCGAGCTGTTTCGCGTGCACGGACCCGAGGGTCCACAAGATTTTCCGGATGCCGACGCGGCGATTGCTCGAGCTGCCGAGATTGCACAAGTGCTGGCGCGCGATGCGGCGCTACGAGCAGGCGCGGTTATGCCCAAAGTCGATACAGTGGTGCAGAAGAAAGTGGCCAAGCAAACCAGCGGCAAAGATTTTTTGGCCGAGGCAACAGTACGGTCGACGGCGACCGGCCGGCCGTTGGCGGCCGACGTCGTTAATTAAAAGAAGTTAGCGTTACGCGTAGGGCGGTTTAATGCCATGCGCGCCGTCATCGTGTCGCGCCAGGGTGTCGCAGATCTGGTAGTAGTCGCCGGCGGCAGAAGCATAAATATGCGCGACCAGCGAAAGTCCGGTCGGTTGATCGAGCGAGCCAGCCATGATGGCAATGTGCAGCTCTTTCTGCGGATGCCAGAATAGATTAGATCCGCATTCCTGGCAGAAGCCGCGACGCGCGGCGGCGGATGATTGATACCAGCGTAAACCGCGGTCTTCGGTCAAACGCAGGTGCTGCGCCTCACAGGCAGTGGCTGCCACATAATGGCCGCTGGTGCGGCGACACATTTCGCAGTGGCAGGCCACGACCGGACGCAACGGTCCGTGAACTTCATACTGTACGGCACCGCATAAGCAATGGCCGCGTGCACGCGGATCCGTTGTTGATTCGATGTTGTGCGTTGTCATTTTTTTTCCAACGGCTCCATGCGGTCACGCTACCGAAGATCGATTCGGGTTAGCGTCGACCGCGGCGGTAATTTTTGCTCGGGCCAATGCTTGAAGTTCAACACTTGTCCTTCGCGGCGTGCATGGTCCACGCGCTCTGGTTCGATACCGGCATATACCCACTTGGCTTCGTTGACCGGACCTTGCGCAATCACACCGTCGTCGGGAAAACCACGCTCCGGCGGACCATAAAAACCGGCGGCGCCGACATTGATATCTACTGCCGGCGACCACGCCGCCGAACCCACGAGCGGCGATTGGATGACATAGCACTGGTTTTCCAAGGCGCGTGCTTGCGCGCCAACGCGGACACGAAAGTAACCGGCGACCGTGTCGGTGCAGCTCGGCGTCAAAATTAAAATTGCGCCAGCCTCGGCTTGTGCACGCGCAAACAGCGGAAACTCGACGTCGTAACAGATATTCACGCCGATACAGCCGAGCGCGGTGTCAAACACACGCAACTCGTCGCTCGACTGAATGCCCCATTGCTCGCGCTCGAAGCGCGTCATGATTTGTTTGTCTTGATAATCGCTGGCGCCGCTCGGCGCGCACAACCATGTACGGTTGTGGAAACGTCCGGGCGATACCTGCCATGGAAAACTTCCGGCGAGCAGGTAAACCTGATGCGTCTGTGCCAGTCGACGGTGTAACGCCAAATAATCGTCGCGTAATTGCTGCAGCTCGATCAGTTGTGCCGCGAGATCTGCTTGCACATCAGGAGCGAACAGCGCCGGTAGCGACATCGACGCATATTCCGGAAACACGAGCAGTTGTGCGCCACGCGCCGCCGCTTCCGCTACCCAGGCCGATAAGGTGTCTTCGATTTCGGTCCACGACGCCGGTTTGCTGACCGGATATTGCGCGGCGGCGGCGACGAATCCGTTCATGCGGTCGCGCTCAAGTCGCGCCGCCAAAACGTCATCGGCTTGGCGGTAGATTCGGTTTCACCGATATCGGGCCAAGAGTAGGTCGTCACCATGTCCGCTACCTTGTGATATCCGCGGCGCGTCCAGAAGGCATCGTTCGGCACATAGTCGACCGGTTTCGCCGGATGATTCATCGGGCGCTCGACTGAGCAGAAAGCACAAATCGACAAGTTGTGTTCGCGCGCATGCGCTTCGCGCAGTTCGAAAAAGCGCACACCTAAGCCACGACCGCGATAAGGTTTCAGCAGTACCGACTCACCGAAATAATTGATGCGTGAAATATCGTGGCCGTGATCGATAAACGGTTGTTGCGACTCAGCGCCCGCGTCCGCTAACGGCAACACGGTAGTCGCGCCGATACAGTGATTGCCATCCCACACCAACACCGCCAAGCTGCGCGGGCAGCGCAAATACACATCGAGATATTTTTTTTCGTACTCGCGTGTACCGTCGTACAAATACGGCCAATCGCGAAAGACAGTGATGCGCAACTCGGCCAGTGTGTCGAGCTGTTGTGCGATCGCTGCACCCCGTAACGACTCCAGCCGTAAGTCCGCCATCAGGTACCCACCTGTCGCAGCCAATCTTGCAGGTTGTAATAGTTAGTCACGCGCGCGACTTTGTCGTCGCGGATTTCAAAAAATGCGCCGCCGGGAAGGCGATACGTTTGTCCGGCGGCCGGCGGTAGGCCTTCGTCGGTTTTCAAATATTGGCCCAGCACGGTGAACTCAACCGCAGCGCGACTGCCATCGTCGTTGGTCATGATGACGATATCGGCAATTTGTTCGCGATAGCTGGTATTCATGCGCTCCATGAAGCGAGCAAACGTAGCCCGTCCGACCTCGCGACCTCCTTGATTGATATCGTGAATCACATCCTCGGTCAGCAAGCCAAGGAATGTGTCCCAGGCGGCGGCGTTGAAGGCGGCGTAGTAGCGCTCGAGCAGCGAACGAGTCTTGGTATTCATAAGGGTGTGCCCGTGATCCTTGTAGAAACAGCGACAATAAGCGGATATTACGACCGGCGATTTTACAGTGGCGGGTGCCGGCAACCTCTACTATAAAGGGCTGAGGTCTGTTCAAAAAACGCCTCTCGCATCGTTAGGGAAAGGTCTTATACTTTGCGTGTGGCACCCGGACATAACGGCCAAACGGACTAAGAAACTGGTTTCCTGAAGTGCTCGCCCTAGGAGAGACCCAATGGAATTTGAGCGTGTTTTAGTTCCTTTAGATTTTTCCGACAGTTCCCGCCATGCTCTTGAAGTTGCGCTCAAACGATTCGGCTCGCCGCAGACTACCTTCGTACTGCTGCATGTCGTAGAAAATGCGCCGACACCGTCCGATGACGATGGAATGATGGGCGATTTATACGCGCGGGCACAGGACGTCGCGCACAATAAGCTAGTGAATTTAGCGCGCACTGCCGCCGGCTGCAAAGCGGTGACCCCTGTCGTCGAGTACGGTCGGTCGGGAGCTACGATTGTGCGCGCGGCCAAGGCACATGAGGTCGACCTCGTGGTGCTGGGTTCTCATGGCACTAGCAGCCTATCTAAGGCGTTTTTTGGTGCGACGACCTATTATGTCGCACGACGAATCCATTGCTCGTGTCTGATCGTTAAATTGAAGGAAGAGTAGTTTCGCTTTTTTCAATTTGCAGCGGTTTCTGATCCGTACGAATACCGGTTTGAATGCGGGCGCGCCGAAGTCTTCGGCCAAAGCGCCTGACCCAGGAGGGGAAAGAGGGACAGGGACGCATCGTCGACTTATGTCGCGGGCAGACCTGCCGATGCGACAGCCTGTCTTTTTTTACAATACCGCTAGAGGGGTCAATCCTTTACGTGTTACAACAGTAAAGCGCGCTAGTGTTGAACGCGCGGATTGCGTGGCTGTTGATAGTGACCCGGCGTTAGCCGTGGTCCTTGGGTTCCTCGGCTAAGTCGGTCGTTGGCGCTTGTCGGATCTTGCTCATGCCGGAGTCGTTTTTAGGAAAATGACTGGCATATCCCCTGAGTAACATGGTTGATTGAGAGGTGAGTCTTATCTAACTGAGACCTGCGTCTTGTTGACCAGCCAGTCGAAGTGAGACGAGAAATACACGAGTCGTACCTATCAGTAAGTAACGGTATCGATATAAACGTGAAACGCCATCAAACGGGGCAGGAGGGCAATATATGCGTGATTGGGAAGATCTAAAGGCGATGTTGACCGCTGGACGCATTAACCGACGCGATTTTCTAAGGCGTTCGGCGGCACTTGGTATCTCTACGGCACTTGCCGGCAGTATGTTGTCCAATGTTGCATCAGCGGCTGACAAACCAAAACGAGGCGGTCATCTCCTGATTGGTCTCAACGGCGCAAACGCCGGCGATAGTTTGGATCCCGCAACATTTACCGCTAGCCATTTACAAGTCACAGGTCTGCAGCTCTACAACACTCTCGTTGAAGTCGATTCCGGTCTCGATGTACGTGCTAAACCTTCCGCTCAGCCGTCGCTGGCCGAGAAGTGGGAAGCAAAACCGGGCGCGAAAGAGTGGATCTTCAAGATTCGCAAGGACGTAACGTTCCACAACGGCAAACCGCTGACGGCCGCCGACGTGGTTTACTCGCTCAACCATCACCGTAAGCCGGATTCCAAGTCGGGTGCCAAGTCGCTGTTCGCGCCGGTTGCCGACATCAAGGCAAACGGCACGCATGAAGTTGTGATCACGCTTAACAGCGGCAACGCCGACCTACCGTACCTGTTGGCCGATTACCACCTCGGTATTGGTCCTGAAGGAGACGATTTCACCAAGGGTATCGGCACCGGCGCGTTCATGTTGGAAAATTACGAGCCGGGCGTTCGCACTCTCACTAAGCGCAATCCCAATCATTTCCGTTCCGATCGCGGTTTTGTCGACTCTGTCGAGACCATCGCCATCAACGATCCGACGGCGCGTCTCAATGCGTTGATCTCGGGTTCAGTCCATTTGATCAACCGCGTTGATCCGAAAGCGGTGTTGTCGTTGTCGCGTAACAAGGGCGTGCAGGTGTTCGAGATTCTCGGCCCATCGCACTACACCTTCCCGATGCGTTGCGACATTGCGCCGTTCAATAATAAAGATCTGCGGTTAGCGATGAAGTTCGCCATCGACCGTCAGGCGATCATCGACAAAGTATTGGTCGGTCACGGCAAGATCGGTAACGATCAGCCGATCGGTTCGACCGATTTATTCTATGCCAACATCGCGCAACGGCCGTTCGATCCGGAAAAGGCAAAGTTCCACTTCAAGAATTCGGGGCACAATGCACCGGTTGTACTCAGCGTGTCCGACGGCGCCTTTACCGGCGCGGTCGATGCGGCGCAGATCTACCAGGCGAGCGCCAAGAAAGCGGGTATCGATCTGCAGATCGATCGTGTACCGGCCGACGGCTACTGGGACAACGTATGGATGAAGAAACCGTGGTGCGCGTCGTATTGGGACGGGCGCCCAACGGCGGATCTGATGTTGTCGGTAGTCTACAAGTCGGATGCTTCCTGGAACGAAACGTTCTGGAAGCGTGCAGACTTCGACAAGCTGCTTGAGACGGCGCGTGCTGAACTCAACGTATCCAAGCGTAAGAAGATGTATTACGACTTGCAACAGATGGTGCATGAGGACGGTGGGGAAGTGATCCCGATGTTCAACAACACTATCGATGCCGGTTCAAGCAAGGTCAAAGGCTTTGTTGCCCTCCCGACTAACCTAATGAGTGGTTATCGGGCGCCTGAAAAGGTTTGGCTGGAAACTTAAGATAGCTAGGATCGCTATGCGCCGCTTATGACCTAAGCGGCGCATAGCGTCCTACTGTTGTTCGGTAGCTCGGATATGGATCGCCGGGTTGCCCTTATTCGGGAGCTGGCATGGATTCGGTATAACCGAGTCAATATAACTAACTCGCCTAATCCAGAGTGAGCCGTGTGAGTAAGCCGCATGGGACGGCGGCAGTCTATGTAGGGGGTAGATTTTGTTAAGGCTCATCGCAAACCGACTCGGACTCGGTTTAATTACGTTATTTGGAGTCTCTGTGCTGATTTTTATCGGCACGGAAGTTTTGCCAGGCGATGTCGCCACGGCAATTCTTGGACAATCGGCAACACCCGAGGCGGTTGAAGCCATCCGCCGCTCGTTGCATTTGCACGATCCGGCGATCGTTCGTTATGGACGTTGGCTGTGGAATCTGGTGCAAGGTGACCTCGGTGCATCGTTAGCTAACGGCCGGCCAATTGCGCAGCAAATCGGCCCACGTCTTGCTAATACTTTCTTCTTGGCAGGCTACGCGGCAGTCATTGCGGTGCCGCTTTCCATCGCCTTTGGCATCATCGCTGCCATGCGCCAGAACGGTTACTTCGACCGGATCACCAATACTGCAACTTTGATCACCATATCGATGCCGGAGTTCTTCGTCGGCTACGTGCTGATCATTTTGTTGTCGGTTAAGCTCGGTTGGTTCCCGAGTCTGTCGATGGTGACGTACAAGATGGGATTCGGGCAGCGTCTGTTCGTCACGGCGATGCCGGCAATAACGCTGGTGTTAGTCGTCATGGCGTACATGATGCGCATGACACGTGCGTCGGTAGTGGCGGCGATGTCGAGCCCATATGTCGAGATGGCGATTCTCAAAGGTCTTCCGCAGTGGCGCATTGTCGTGCAGCACGCATTGCCGAATGCATGGGCACCGATCATCAACGTCGTCGCGCTTAACCTGGCTTACCTCGTTGTCGGCGTTATCGTCGTCGAGGTGGTGTTCGTGTATCCCGGTGTGGGGCAGTTGATGGTAGACGCCGTTTCCAAGCGCGACGTCCCGGTGGTGCAGGCCTGTGGCCTCATCTTCGCGAGCACCTTTGTCGGTCTCAATATGCTCGCGGATCTATTCGCTATCCTCAGCAATCCACGGCTGCGTCATCCGCGTTAGGTTTAGGTTACACACATGAAGATTTTTGGCCAAAAATTAAGCCTGAGCGCGCAAATCGGATTTGCCATCATCGTGATCAATCTTGCGGCGGCATTATTCGCGCCGGTCATCGCGCCCTATGGCGAAGCTGAGTTTGTTGGCGATGTCTGGGCGCCGCCCAGCATGGATGCGTTGCTTGGGTTGGATAACCTGGGTCGCGATATGCTTTCGCGCTTGCTCTATGGAGCGCGTACCACCATCGCGCTAGCGTTGGCAACGACGTTGCTCTCGTTCTTCATCGGCATTATCGGTGGCTTCGGGGCAGCGATCGCCGGGCGCGCGGTCGACAATATCATGTCGCGCATCGTCGATATCATGATCTCGATTCCGACGCTGATCTTCGCGTTGGTGATCATCTCCGTGCTCGGTACTTCGGTCCCGGTCTTGATCTGTACGCTGGCGGCGCTCGACTCGACGCGCGTCTTTCGCGTGAGCCGAGCGGTCGCTATGAACATCGTCGTGCTCGATTACGTCGAAGTGGCGCGATTGCGCGGTGAGCGTACCTGGTGGATTCTGCGGCGCGAAGTGTTGCCGAATGCGTTACCACCGCTGATCGCCGAGTTCGGTCTGCGCTTCTGTTTCCAATTCCTGTTTATCGCCTCCTTAAGCTTCCTGGGTCTCGGTATTCAACCGCCGTTCGCCGATTGGGGCGGTATGGTGCGCGAAAATGCGCAAGCGATTAACTTCGGCGGTTACGCTCCGCTGATTCCGGCGGCCGGAATCGCGATGTTGACGATCGGCATCAATCTTGTGGTTGACTGGTTTCTGTCCATTCATTCGCGTGGACACGGAGAAGGCGCATGAGCGACCAAATTCTCAATGTTCAAGACTTGCGCATTGAGGCGCACACCGAGCATGGTGACTCTGTGGTCCTGGTCGATGGTGTTTCGCTCACGCTGAAACGTGGTGAAGTGCTCGGTCTGATCGGCGAATCGGGCGCAGGTAAATCTACGATTGGGTTGGCGGCACTCGGCTATACCCGTCGCGGTTGTCAGATTACCGGCGGCCGCATCATGTTCGATGGCGCCAATATTCGTGAGCTCGGGCTTGACGGCCGGCGGCAGTTGCGCGGCCGTCGTATCGCCTACATCGCCCAAAGCGCCGCTGCGTCGTTCAACCCGGCGTTGACGCTTTATCAACAAGTTTGCGAAGGTCCGGTACGGCACGGTCTCATGTCATACGCGCAGGCCAAGAAAGAAGCGGTCGAGCTGTTTCGCGCGTTCGATTTGCCGTCGCCCGAGACATTTGGTAAGCGCTATCCGCATCAGGTCTCGGGCGGTCAGTTACAGCGGGCAATGGCGGCGATGGCGATGTCGTGTCGTCCGGACATCTTGGTGCTCGACGAACCGACCACCGCGCTCGACGTCACGACGCAGATCGAAGTGTTGGCAGTGCTGAAACGCTTGATCCGTGAGCACGGGACGGCCGCGCTCTATGTAACGCACGATCTGGCGGTGGTGGCGCAGGTCGCCGATCGCATCATGGTATTGCGGCATGGCAAGGTCGTCGAACTCGGTGCCGCCGAGCAGATCCTGCATAAGCCGCAAATGGAATACACGAACAAGCTCGTTTCCGTGCGCAGCGCCGCTGAAAAGCAAACAAATAGCCCGAAGGTGAAGCCCGGGAAGAGTAAGCCGCATCTCGAAATTCGCAACCTTACGGCCGGTTACGGCAAGGGCATGAAGGTTGTCGATGACGTCAGTGTGTCGGTCGATCGTGGCGAGACATTGGCGATCGTCGGCGAATCGGGCAGCGGTAAGAGTACGCTGGCACGTATCATCACCGGCTTGTTGCCGCGCTGGTCGGGCGAGATTTTGCTCGACGGCAAGAGCTTGCCGCCGGATTATCGCAAGCGCACGCGCGACGAATTGCGACGCGTGCAGATGGTCTATCAAATTCCCGACGTTGCGCTCAATCCGCGGCAAACCGTGCTCGATGTTATTGGGCGCCCGCTTGGTTTCTACTTCAAGTATCCGAAAGAGAAGATTCGGATGCGTGTGGTCGAGCTGCTCAAGCTGATCGATTTGCCGGAACACTTCATCGACCGCAAATCGAGCGAGTTGTCCGGCGGACAAAAACAGCGTATTTGCATTGCCCGGGCGCTCGCTGCTGAGCCGGAACTGTTGATCTGCGACGAAGTGACCTCGGCGCTCGATCAGTTGGTTGCCGACGAAATTCTGCGACTGCTGCAACGGCTGCAGAATGAACTCGGCTTAACCTATGTATTTATTACTCACGACCTCGGCGTCGTGCGGCGGATCGCGAATAACGTCGGCGTCATGCTCAGCGGTAAATTCGTGACTACCGGTCCGTTGCAGCAGGTATTCTCGCCGCCGTATCATCCCTATACCGAGCTGTTGTTGTCGTCGGTTCCAGAGATGCGAACCAATTGGTTGGACGAGGCGCTCAAGCGGCGCGTGCGCAACTAGTCGCTAGGGTGGGACAAGGAAGGCACATCGTTCTTGTCTCCACCGTTTCAGCACTCGACAAACAGCTAACCGACGACCACGATTAATCGCGGTCGTCGGCACTTCTCCTAACGGTGCGAGGGCATACCCGCCGCGAGGTAGGTTCTGGCGCAAAAACCATTGTTTGACCAGGCGGTTAGCTTGAGTTGACGCGAATCTATCCGCTGCAAGACGTCGCCGGACTTGGCAACCGCCGGGATACGGGTGTAACGATTGCCGAGCGCCGCGACGTCGCTACTTATCAACTGCTGGCGCTGCCGCACCAAGCTGAAACTGTTGCCGGTGCTTTGGGATTGTCGATGCGCCCCGGGCAGGTGACGTGCGAGCCTTTGTTTACCGCGCTGCCGACGGCGCCGGGCTATTGGATGCTGCTGACGACCGTCGCTCACCAGTTTCTGCCCGAGCTAAGTTCGAAGATTGCCGGGCTTGCCTATGTCAGCGATCAGAGCCATGCGCGCGTGGTACTGCGGCTTTCAGGCGCAAGCGCCCATGCTGTGTTGCGCAAGGGCTGTCGTCTCGATATCGACCCGGCGGTCTTTAGCAGCGGAATGTGCGCCCAAACCGTGGTCGCCGAGATATCGGCCTATATATATAGGTTGGACGATACCCCTTCATATGATTTGGTTGTCCCCGCCGGGTATGCACGCGCGTTCAGCGATTGGCTGATCGCGTCGCTGCAGGAGTTCGGCGGTACTGACAGCTAACAGTGGCAGTTTTAAGGAGGTAATTGCGGCGATCCGGCAACCGTTATCGGCGAACTAAGATTACCCGGCGTAGCAAACACTACATGGTAGGACTAGGCGTAAAAGCGGCTGGCGTACCCTTGCTTCTTCGCGAGAGAACAAGGAGCATAGCGATCTACGGTTAATGGTGAGGCAAATGCCAAAGTGCGACCAACTTGTCGTTGCTCGACAAGCGTGGGTCGCGGCCCTGGCAGCAGCCCCGGTACGCGACAACTACTGTATTTATCCATTCAGTCAGCCTTTTATCGTGGCTCCAAACGTCACGGCAGAGTGCCCAGTCTGAAATTTAACCCCTTACACAACATTGACTTACTTTGATCATAGGAGATCCGTATGGCCGAGGCTCCGCAAGACGATCTCGACCTCAACAGCCTTAGCGATGAAGAGTTGGTTGAACAGACACACGACGACCTCTACAACGGGCTGAAGGAAGAGGTTGAACAATCCACGCGCATTTTCCTAGATCGTGGTTGGTCCCCGTCCCGGGTTCTGAACGACGCATTGGTCGAAGGCATGCGCATCGTTGGTATCGACTTCCGCGACGGCATTTTGTTCGTGCCGGAAGTGTTGTTGGCGGCGAACGCGATGAAGGGCGGCATGGAGATCCTGCGGCCGCTGCTGGCGGAGACCGGTGCCGAGCCTATCGGCAAGATGGTCATTGGTACCGTGAAGGGCGACATCCACGACATCGGCAAGAATCTGGTGTCGATGATGATGGAAGGCGCCGGTTTCGAAGTGATCGACCTCGGCATCAACAACCCGGTTGAGAAGTACCTCGAAGCGATCGACAAGCACAAGCCGGATATCCTCGGCATGTCGGCGTTGCTGACGACCACCATGCCGTACATGAAGGTCGTCATCGACACGATGAAGGAAAAGGGCATCCGCAGCGATTACATCGTGCTGGTCGGCGGTGCACCGCTGAACGAGGCCTTCGGCCAAGCGGTTGGAGCCGATGCCTACTGCCGTGACGCCGCGATTGCGGTGGAAACGGCAAAGACGCTGATCGCTCAGCGTCGCGCGGCCCGCAAGGCAGCAGCACACTAAGGAACAGGCGATCATGGGTACCGAAGCAACGGCACTCGTGATCGCCTGCGGTGCGCTGGCGCACGAGATCATCGCGCTGCGCAAGATCAATGGTTGGCCGCACATCGACGTGCAGTGCCTGCCGGCGGAGTTGCACAACACGCCGAATCAGATCCCTGAGGCGGTGCGCGCCAAGATCCAGGAGAACCGTGACCGCTACGCCGCGATCTTCGTGGCCTACGGCGATTGCGGTACCGGCGGCATGCTTGACGCGGTGCTGATCGAGGAGCGGGTCGAGCGTATTCCCGGCGCTCACTGCTACGAATTTTTCGCGACCCACACGACGTTCGACGCGCTGCACGAGGCCGAGCCCGGCACGTTTTATCTCACCGATTTTCTCGCCCGTCACTTCGATCGTTTGGTGATTCGCGGTCTCGGGCTCGATCGTCATCCCGAGCTCGCCAAGCAGTACTTCGGCAACTACCGGCGGTTGGTATATCTGGCGCAGGTGGAATCCCCGGAGCTGGTGCTGGCAGCGCGCGCGGCGGCCGAGCAGTTGGGCTTAAGCTTCGAGCACCGCTGTACCGGTTACGGCGACTTGCAACATAGTTTGAAGCGTTTCGCAGTTGGAGTGACCTCGTGGCAAAACTGATTCTTATTTCGTGGCGCGATATCCCGGCGCAGGTGGTCGTGAAGCAGGGCCGCGACACCGCCAAGGTGCAGTTGTCGCACCGTTTTCAAGAGGCGATTGATCGCGCTGCCATGCGCGCCGGTCGTGGCAGCTCGGATGCGTATCTCGCCGACTGGAAGCGCGCCGAGCCGCGCGAGTGCGGTGCCGATCTGCAGGCCGAGGCGAACGCCGAGGCGGCGCGGATCGAAGCCGCGTACACGGACGCCGATCTTGATCGGCTGATCCGTTCCAAAGGTTTGAACGAGAACAACGCCGGCACCAGTTCCGGCGAACAGGAAGGATAACGAATGTACGCCGTACGCCGTTGGTCAGTACGTCATGCTCGCGGGATGGAGATTTTCTACGCCTTCGTCGAGAAGATCTTCGTGGCGTTGCACCCGTTCTGGAAGCTCGTCGGCTATGAACGCGCCGACAAGCCGGTGGCCGCGATCGAAAAAGTGGTGAAGGGTTTTCTGTTTGACTGCCAGATGTGCGGCCAGTGCGCGCTGAGCTCGACCGGCATGTCGTGCCCGATGAACTGCCCGAAGAATCTGCGCAACGGCCCGTGCGGCGGTGTGCGCGCCAACGGCAATTGCGAAGTGAAGCCCGAGATGAAGTGCGTCTGGGTCGAGGGGTTCAAGGGCAGCGAGCGCATGGAGAAGGGGCCGGCCAACATCCGCGTTGTCCAGTTTGCCGTCGACCGCCGCTTGCAAGGCAAGTCGTCGTTCCTGCGCGTAGTGCGCGAGAAGGTCGGTTACGTGGCTGAGCAGGACAAACCAAAAGCAAAAGCGGGAGCCAAGGCATGAAGTTCGACGACGAACCGGTTCCAGGGCAACCGTATCCGATTCTGCCGGGCCACGTATCGCCGGGCCGCTTGGAGCGCGTGCTGCGCGCCGGCGTGTTCGCGGTGACGAGCGAGCTCGATCCGCCGGACTCGGCCGATCCCGAGGAAGTTTACAAACGCGCGCGCATCTTCGACGGCTACGTCGACGCGATCAACGCCACCGACGGTTCCGGCGCCAACTGCCACATGTCGAGCGTCGCCGTGTGCGCGCTGTTGATCCGCCAAGGCTACGCGCCGGTGATGCAGATCTCCTGCCGCGACAAGAACCGCATCGCCATTCAAGGCGACATCCTCGGCGCCTCGGCCATGGGCGTCAGCAACATGCTGTGCCTGACCGGCGACGGCGTGCAGGCCGGCGATCATCCACAGGCGAAGCCGGTGTTCGATCTCGATTGCATGAGCCTGCTCGAAATCGCTCGCGGCCTACGTGACCAACAAAAATTTCAAAGCGGCCGCAAGTTGACATCGTCGCCGCGCGTATTCTTCGGCGCCGCCGAAAATCCGTTCGGTCTGCCGTTCGAGTGGCGGCCGCATCGCCTGGCGAAGAAGGTTGCCGCCGGTGCGCAATTCATTCAGACGCAATATTGCTACGACCTGCCGTTGATGAAGCAATTCATGACCAAGGTCGAAGATCTCGGCCTGCTCGACAAGGTGTTCATCCTGGTCGGCGTCGGTCCGATCAAATCGGCCAAGGCCGGCGACTGGATGCGCACCAACGTGCCCGGCATCCACATCCCCGATGCGATCATTAAACGCATGGCCGGCGCCGAGAATCAGGCGGCTGAGGGCCGCAAGATCTGCATCGAGATCGTCCAGCAGTTGCGCGAAATTAAAGGCGTGAGTGGCGTGCACGTCATGGCGTATCGCCAGGAAGAATCCGTCGCCGAAGTGATCGATAAATCCGGTGTGCTGCAAGGCCGCATCCCGTGGTACCCCGGCCGCGACAAAGACATTCAACAGCAAAGGTCAGCCTCATGACAGACACAGTAATTAGTTCCGCCACCAAAGAGGTGGTGATCGGTTTCGATCGTCCGTACGTCATCATCGGTGAGCGTATCAACCCGACCGGCCGCAAGATGCTGGCCGCGGAAATGGCCGCCGGCGATTTTAGTCGCGTCGAGGCGGATGCCATCGCGCAGATTGAAGCCGGCGCGCACATGCTCGATATCAACGCCGGTATTCCGCTGGCCGATGAGCCGGCGATTTTGGCGAAGACGTTGCAGCTGGTGCAGTCGATCACCGACGTGCCGCTGTGTATCGACTCGTCGATCGTTGCGGCGCTCGAAGCCGGTCTGAAGGTGTACAAGGGCAAGGCGCTGTTGAATTCAGTGACGGGCGAAGAAGATCGCTTGGAATCCGTGTTGCCGCTGGTGAAGAAGTATGGCGCCGCGGTCGTCGCCATCTCCAACGACGAGACCGGCATTTCGCAAGATCCGGACGTGCGTTTCGCGGTCGCCAAGAAGATCGTCGAGCGCGCGCGTGATCACGGCATTCCGGTCAGCGACATCGTCGTCGATCCGCTGGTGATGCCGATCGGTGCGATCAATCAGGCTGGCGTGCAGGTGATGCGGCTGCTGCATCGGTTGCGCACCGAGCTCAAGGTCAACACCACCTGCGGCGCCTCCAACATCAGCTTCGGTCTGCCGCAGCGGAACGGCATCAATGCCGCGTTCCTGACGATGACGATGGCTGCCGGCATGACCTCGTCGATCACGAACCCATTGCACGAAGAAGTCGTCAGAGCGGTGATGGCGGCCGATGTCATGATGGGCCACGATCCGGATTGCGCGCGCTGGATCCGCCGCTTCCGCGAGCAACCTGTTCCGGGCGCCGACGGTGAAGCCGGTCGCGGTCGCCGTGAAGTTGGTCGGCGTCGGCGCGTCTAATATAGTTGTAGTAGTGCCTCTCCCCGCTCAACGAGCGGGGAGAGGGTAGGGGCGGGGTATTGATCTGCAGTTGCAGGATGCCTGACATCCGCTTTTCGCACCGAGTCTCTCCAGCTCGACGCGAGAGAGTATTTAGCAGTGGTCTGTAGAGAGTGAAAAAACTTCGGTGAGCGAGAAAGATCCGTTAGTCGTATTTACGCCTTCGGGACGTCGTGGACGTTTCCCTGTCGGTACCCCGTTACTGCAAGCCGCGCGTTCGCTCGGCGTCGATATCGATTCTGTTTGTGGCGGCCGCGGTATCTGCGGGCGCTGTCAGGTTTTGCTGTCCGCCGGTGAGTTCGCCAAACATGGTGTTACCTCGCGCGCTGAGAATCTCACGCCGTTCAGCGACGTCGAGCGCGACTACTGCACGCGCCAGCCGTTGGCGGATGGGCGCCGGTTGTCATGCTCGACCCAGGTTCTCGGCGATTGCGTCATCGACGTACCGCCCGACAGCCAGGTGCATCGGCAGGTGGTGCGTAAAGCCGCCGAGGCGCACGACATCGAGATGGATCCGGTGGTTCGCTTGCACTATATCGAAGTGCAGCAGCCCGACATGCATGATCCATCCGGCGATTTGCGCCGGCTCGAAGACGCGCTTGAATTCGAATGGCGTCTGACCAATCTCGCTTGCGACATCCGCGTCCTCCAGCAATTGCAGCTGGCGCTGCGTAAGGGCAATTGGAACGTCACGGTCGCCGTCCATGGCGGCAGCCAAATCATCGCCGTTTGGCCCGGCTTCCATGAGAAGGCCTACGGCATCGCCATTGACGTCGGTTCGACCACGATCGCCGCGCACTTGTGCGATCTCACCAGCGGCGAAGTCGTTGCTGCCGCCGGTGTGATGAATCCACAGATTCGTTTCGGCGAAGATCTGATGAGCCGCGTGTCGTACGTGATGATGAATCCCGGCGGCGAAAAAGAAATGACCGCCGCCGTGCGCGCCGCGCTCAACGAATTGGCGGAGAACGTTGCCCAACAGATCGGCATCTCTACCGCCGACATCCTCGAAGCGACCTTCGTCGGCAATCCGATCATGCATCACCTATTGCTCGGCATCGATCCGACCGAGCTCGGCGGCGCGCCGTTCGCGCTCGCCACCGACAAAGCGATTACGCTGTGGGCGGTCGAGCTCGATTTTCATATACATCGCAACGCGCGCATTTACGTGTTGCCGTGCATCGCCGGCCACGTCGGTGCCGATGCGGCTGGCGTGGTGTTGGCCGAGCGTCCCGATCTGGCCGATGAAGTCACGTTGCTGGTCGACGTCGGCACCAACGCCGAAATCGTCCTCGGCAACCGCTCGCGCTTGCTCGCTTGTTCAAGTCCGACCGGTCCTGCGTTCGAAGGCGCGCAGATCAGCTGCGGCCAACGCGCTGCGCCGGGTGCCATCGAGCGCGTACGCATCGATCCAGTCACGCTCGAACCGCGCTTCAAAGTCATCGGCTCCGATCTTTGGTCGAACGAGCCTGGGTTCGCTGACGCTGTTACTCAAATCGGCGTCACCGGTATCTGCGGTTCCGGCATTATTGAAATCATTGCCGAGATGTACCTCGCCGGTATCATTCTGCAAGACGGCACCATCGACGGCAGTTTGGCCGAAAAGAGCTCGCGCATTCAGGCCGACCGTCGTACCTTCTCATACTTGCTGCATACCGGTGATAACGGTGCCACGGCGTTGCGCATTACCCAGAACGACGTGCGCGCCATTCAACTTGCCAAAGCAGCGTTGTACGCCGGCATCCGGTTGCTGATGGAGCACATGCACGTCGCCACCGTCGATCGCATTCGCTTGGCCGGTGCTTTCGGTAGCCACATCGATGTGAAGTACGCGATGGTGCTTGGCATGATTCCCGACTGCGTGGTCGAGAACGTCAGTTCCGCGGGCAATGCTGCCGGTACCGGTGCTCGTATTGCCTTGCTCGATGGTCGCGCGCGTACTGACATTGAACAGCTCGTGCGTCGTATCGAAAAAATCGAAACCGCCATCGAACCGCGCTTTCAAGAATTTTTCGTCGACGCCATGGCAATTCCGCATAAAACGGCGCCGTTCCCCAATTTGCGCAAGGTGGTCACCTTGCCCGAGCCGAAGACATCGACCGCCGATTCGTCCGGCTCTGGCGCCGGTGGCCATCGCGGTCGACGGGGTCGGCGTTAGGAAGATAAAGATGTAGAGGAACTTATCCGCCGTTCTATCAGGGCTTTTACGCGGCGGATAAGCTCTCATATATAAGTAAGCCGCGTTAGCGCTTGCTGTGTGACGATGAGGACGGTACAAAGGGAGACATACGCTAACTAGGATAGTGCTGCCTCATGTCTAACCGCCTTGCCAAGCTCCTCGAAACCCGCCCGTGGCTGCTCGCCGACGGTGCCACCGGTACCAATCTATTCGCCGCCGGCCTCATGTCTGGCGACGCCCCGGAGCTCTGGAACTTCGAGCATCCCGACCGCATCGCCAATCTGCACCGCAGCTTCGTCGATGCCGGCGCCGATATCATTTTGACCAACACCTTCGGTGGCAACAGCTATCGTTTGAAACTGCATAAGGCCGAAGGCCGCGTTGGCGAAATCAATGAGGCCGCCGCCCGCATCGCCCGCCAAGAAGCCGATGCCAGCGGTCGCGAGGTCGTCGTTGCCGGCAGTATCGGACCCACCGGCGAAATCATGCAGCCGATCGGTCCGCTTAGCTTCGACGACGCCAAGGCGGCGTTCGCCGAACAAGCGGCGGCGCTCGTGCGCGGTGGTGCTGATGTGTTGTGGATCGAAACCATGTCGGCGCGCGAAGAAGTAGAAGCGGCCATCGCCGGCGCTGCTACCACCGGCATGCCGATCGTGTGCACGCTCAGCTTCGACACCAACGGCCGGACCATGATGGGTATCACACCGAAGGATTTGGCCGAGCTCATTCAAAAATCCAACCCGGCGCTGCTCGCTTGCGGTACCAACTGCGGTGTCGGTGCATCGGAAGTGGTCGCCTGTATCGTCAATCTTGCGACCGCCGCCAAGCCGGGAACGGTATTGGTAGCCAAGGCGAACTGCGGTATTCCGCAATACGTCGACGGCGCGATTCGTTATAACGGCACGCCAGAGCTGATGGCCGAGTACGCGCGGATGGTGTTGGATGCCGGTGCACGCATCATTGGCGGTTGCTGCGGTACGTCGCCTGAGCATCTACGGGCGATGCGCGTCGCCTTGGAGCAACACACACGCCGCTCGCGTCCCGACCTCGATACGATTGTCAAAGAGCTCGGTGAAGTGTCGAACGGTGCGCGCGCACAATGGCGCGGCGAAGAGGATCCGCTTGCCGGAGCTGCCCCCGGCGCTAACCTCAATCGCCAACGTGGACGCCGCCGTGGCGAATGATGGATCCCTCTGGGAGAGATCACGGGTGCGGGAAGTGACCGCCCAGTTCGTGGAATCATCCGCCTGAGCGCCACTATTTGTTGTAGCCCGGATGGAGGCGCGAAGCGTCGTAATCCGGGAACGTGCGCCTTCGGCTTACGCTAATCCTCGCCCCATCCCTCTCCCTAAAGGCAGAGGGGAGTGGGTACACTGATGCGGTTTGTAAGATCAGCTCCATCCGGGTTACCGGTTGCCCACCGCCCTACATATATTATCCAGATCATCCCAGTGACCGGTCGACAACTGGCCATCGGCGAACGCGATGGCGCCATTCGTATAGCAACTCCCAACTGACCGACACAAGATCGTCACTAAATATCCATCGAGATTTGTTTCCGAATTAATGAAACCGTAACTCCATCCTCTTAGCGTGATGAACTTCGACGACGGCTATATGCCGCTGCCGTTCGTTATCGGATTCATGTTCATGCGAAGGGAGAAAATTAATGAAGGACAGTCTGTTCGGTGCGGTATCGCGATTCCTGTTGGTTCCGTTACTAGCCCTCCCGCTAGTCGTCCAGGCGGATGTATTCATCTCGGAATATGTCGAAGGTAGCGGCTACAACAAAGCCGTCGAGATCTACAACGCCGGTAGCGCGCCGGTATCGCTAGATACCTATGCGCTGAAATTTTACTTCAACGGCAGTACAGCGGCCGGACGAACCATTAGTTTGAGCGGTACGCTGGCGTCGGGTGCGGTGTATGTGGTGGCGCACAGTTCGGCGGCGGCCAGTTTGCAATCGCTGGCGAATCTCACCACCGCCGGCAATTGGTATAACGGCGACGACGCGGTGGCGTTGGTCAACGGCGGCGTGGCGGTCGACGTGATCGGCCAGATTGGATTCGATCCGGGCACGGAGTGGGGTACCGGCAACGTCAGTACCACCGACAATACGGTTCGCCGTAAGAATACGGTCTGCACCGGCGACGCGAACGGCGCCGATAGCTTCAGTCCCGCCGGCCAATGGGACGGGTACGCCAACGATACGTTCGCTGGCATCGGCAGTCATAGTGCTAACTGTGGCGGCCCGTTTACACATGACGTGCAAGGCGCCGGCGCCGCCAGCCCGATGCTCGGCCAGACGATCACTCTCGAGGCGATCGTCGTCGGTGACTTTCAGGCGGCTAACGAATTGAAGGGCTTCTTCATTCAGGAAGAAGACGCGCAAGCCGATGGCAACGTGCTCACGTCCGAAGGTTTGTTCGTATACACCGGCGGCGCTGGCGTGAACGTCAATGTCGGCGATCTCGTTCGAGTGACCGGTACGGTGGCGGAATTCAACGGCCTGACCGAGCTTACAAACGTCACGACGACGGTTATCAGCAGCGGTAATCCGCTGCCGACGTTGCTGACGGTGCAGCTGCCGTTCGCTGCCGCCGACGCACTGGAACGGTATGAAGGCATGCGCATTAAGCTGCCGCAGACGCTCACGGTAACGGAAAACTACGACCTCGGTCGCTATGGTCAGGTATGGCTTTCCTCGGGGGGTCGTCTGCAGCAGCCGACCAATATCGCATCGCCCGGACCAGCAGCGAATGCGCAGCAAGCGGCTAACGATCTGAACCGCATCGTGATCGACGACGGCTTGAGCATTCAGAATCCGGACCCGATCAAATATCCAGCGCCGGGACTGACAGCGCTCAACACGCTGCGCGTCGGTGACACCGTGGCGAACCTAGTCGGCGTGATCGACGACGCGGCCGGTATTTACCGCGTGCAGCTAACGCAGGCACTGAGCTTCGTCGCGGCGAATGCACGTCGCCCAGCGCCGGCGAGTGTCGGCGGCTCGTTGAAGGTGGCGAGCTTCAATGTGCTCAATTACTTCAACGGCGACGGCCACGGCGGTGGATTCCCGACCAGTCGCGGTGCCAACACCAGCCAGGAGTTTCAACGCCAACGCGCCAAGATCATCGCCGCCATCAGCGCCATGCAAGTCGATATCGTCGGCTTGATGGAGATCGAGAATGACGGCTACGGTTCGACCAGCGCCATCGCCGATCTGGTCAACGGCTTGAACGCCGCGGCGCCCACCGGGACTAGTTACGCTTACATCAACCCGGGCGTGGCCAAGATCGGCACCGACGAGATTGCCGTCGGCCTCATTTATCGCACGCAGACAGTGAGTGCCAGCGGTGTCGCCAAGCTGCTAACCGCCGCCATGGATCCGCGCTTCGACGACACCAAAAACCGCCCGACGCTGGCGCAGACCTTTGTCCAGTTATCGACCGGCGGCAAGTTGACCGTGGCCGTGAATCATCTGAAGTCCAAAGGATCCGCTTGCACGGACGTGAACGATCCGGACACCGGCGACGGTCAGGGCAACTGCAATATCACGCGCAAGAACGCGGCGTTGGCACTGGTCGACTGGCTTGCCACCGATCCCACGCACAGTGGCGATCCGGACTTCCTCATCATCGGCGACTTGAATTCGTATGCCAAAGAAGACCCGGTCAGCGCTATCAAGAACGGCGGATACACGGACTTGATCGATGCCCATATCGGTGCTGCCAGCGGTTACTCCTACCTTTTCACGGGTCAGTCCGGTTATCTGGATCATGCGCTGGCGAATAAGAGTTTGGCTGCCAAGGTGACGGGAATTACCGAGTGGCACGACAACTGCGATGAGCCACACGTCCTCGACTACAACACCGAGTTCAAAACGGCCAACCAGATCAATCTGCTGTACAACGCCGACGCTTATCGCGCTTCCGACCACGATCCGGTGATCATCGGTCTAAATCCGTGATCGATGGAAAGAAACTTCTGACTTCACCCCTCTCCCGCTCGGGCGGAGAGGGGACTCTGCGCGGAGTCGGAATGAATTTTATTTAATCACTCCGACCTTGCAGCGGATCATTTAGGTATTCCACCTTTCAACGTCGCCGATTCGCACTCGGCGGTAATCCACTGCCGAAACACCCGCAGCAATTCGGTCCGTTTCGCCGGCAACGACTGCACCAAGAAGTAACCCCGCTCCGTCTGCACCGGTTTATCGACGGCGGTCCGTAGTTGGCCGCTGCTCAGCGTTTCTTCCACCAACGGCAACCAGCCGAGCGCCACGCCTTGCCCGGCCATCGCCGCTTGAATCACCAGCGGGTAGTTGTTGAACGTCAGATCGTGCGCCGACGCATCGCCGCGCAGCTTGTACAGTGCGAACCAGTCGTCCCATGCCAGCCAACGACTCGGCGCCGGACGTTCTAGATGGAGCAATGGCAATCGCACCAACTCGGCCGGGTCTCCGGTCAGGCGATGGCGATCGTAGAACGCCGTGCTGCACACCGGCACGACGATTTCCGGAAACAAGCGCTCGGACTCGCAACCGGGCCATTCACCCGTGCCGAACAGGATCGATATGTGGACCGGTTCGACGCGGGCGTCGATTTCGCTTTGGGCGGTGACAATGCGGACGTCGAGCTCCGGCAGCAATGCGCGTAACGCGCCGAGGCGCGGCATCAGCCAGTAAGCGGCAAAACCGAAATCGGTTGCGACCGTGAGGACTTGGCGGGTACGGCAGGCGCGGATCTCGGCGGCAGCGACGCCGATAGTGCCCAAGCTCTCGTGCACTGCTTCATATAGCCGAACGCCGGCGGCGGTCAACGAAACGCCGCGGTGCTCGCGTTTGAACAGCGGCGTGCCCAGGTCTTGTTCGAGATCGCCGATGCGGTGACTGACAGCGGGTTGAGTAGTACCGAGTTCGTTGGCGGCGGCGGTGAAATTCAGCAGGCGCGCGGCGGCCTCGAAATAGACCAGCGATTGCAGCGGCGGCAGGCGTTGCGGTTTTGCCATAACAGGTCCTTATCGGGGCATGAAGAAAGATCGTCTTCACACCGTTTTCTAGGAGGTGATGATAGTGGCCACGTAACCCTTGAACAATCAATACATGAGCAAACACCAACCTAACATTCTTATTCTGATGGCCGACCAGCTGACGCCGGGAGCGTTGCGGACCTATGGTAACAAGGTCAGTAAGACGCCGAATATCGACGCCTTGGCAAAGGACGGCGTTGTGTTCGACTCGGCGTATTGCAACAGCCCGCTGTGCTCACCGTCGCGCTATGTGTTCATGTCGGGCAAGTTGCCGTCGGCGATCGGCGCCTACGACAACGCCGCCGAGTTTCCGTCGGAGGTGTTGACGTTTGGACATTACCTGCGTCACGCCGGTTACCGCACGATTCTCTCCGGCAAGATGCATTTTTGCGGTGCCGATCAGTTGCACGGCTTCGAAGAGCGGCTGACCACCGACATCTATCCGGCCGATTTCGGTTGGACGCCGGATTGGGAACGGTTTAAGGAACGACCGAGCTGGTATCACAACATGAGCTCGGTGACCGAGGCCGGGCCGTGCGTGCGCACCAACCAGCTCGATTTCGACGAAGAAGTGGTATTCGCCGCGCAACAGAAGCTGTTCGACATCGCCCGCGACGACGACCAGCGTCCGTTTTGTATGCTGGTGTCGATGACGCATCCGCACGATCCGTACGCGATCTCGGAATCGTACTGGAATCTGTATCGCGACGACGAAATCGACATGCCGCGCGTGCGGCTTGCGCCCGAGCAACTCGATCCGCATTCGCAACGGTTGCGGCATGTTTGCGACATGGATCGTACGCCAATCACCGAGCAGCAGATCCGCAATGCGCGCCGTGCTTACTACGGCGCCGTATCGTTCGTCGACGAGCAAATCGGTCGCGTTCGCAAGACGTTGGCACAGGCGGGGTTGGCGCAAGACACGGTGATTATCGTGCTCGCCGATCACGGCGACATGCTGGGTGAACGCGGACTTTGGTACAAGATGAACTTCTTCGAAGGCGCGACGCGCGTACCGTTGATTGTGCATGCACCCGATCGCTTCAAACCGCGGCGCATCGCCGCGTCGGTGTCGTTGGTCGACATTTTGCCGACGTTGGTGGATTTGGCGTCGACCAAACCGGTGTATCCCGAGTCAATCGACGGCCGCAGTTTGTTGTCGCATTTACAAGGAAGAAACGGCCATGACGAGGTGATCGGCGAATATTTGGCGGAAGGGGCGTTGGCGCCGATCATCATGATGCGTACCGGTCGTTATAAGTTCGTGCATTCACCGGTCGATCCGGATCAGCTCTACGACTTGGTGAATGATCCCGACGAGTTGAACAATCTGGCGCCGCAGCCGTCCGCCGCTGCCGTCATCGAGGAGTTCCGCAAAGAAGTGGCGACACGATGGGACCTGTCGCGTTTGCGTGAACAGGTGATCGCCAGCCAGCGGCGTCGACATTTTCACTTTGCCGCGCAGAACGTCGGCACGCGCAAGTCGTGGGACCATCAACCGCTGCAGGACGCCAGCCAACGTTACATGCGCAACCACATCGATCTCGACACGCTCGAAGCGATGGCGCGTTTTCCGCGAATTTCCAGCAAGTAAACCCAGAGGACATAACTATGTTGACGAAGTCGTTGTTGGCGGTATCGACGTGGGTGGCGATCAGTGCAATGTCGGTGACCGCATTCGCTGCTGAAGCCGATTCCTGCAAGCAGGTACGTATGGCCGATCCTGGCTGGACCGACATCACTGCCACCAACGCGGTTGCCGAGGTGTTGCTCGGCGCGCTCGGTTACGAGCAGCATGTCGATCGCATCGCCGTACCGGTGACCTATCAAGGTTTGACAAAAGGGCAGACCGACGTATTTCTCGGCAATTGGATGCCGGCGCAGCAGGCGATGGTCGAGCCTAAGATCAAAGAGGGATCGATTGAGTTGCTGCGCACGAACCTGGAGAACGTCAAGTTCACGCTCGCCGTGCCGAGCTATGTCGCCGATGCCGGTGTGAAGAGTTTTGCCGATCTCGCCAAGTTCGCCGACAAGTTTGATCACAAGATCTACGGCATCGAATCGGGCGCGCCGGCCAATCAAAATATCGAACGCATGCTGAAGGCGAAAGAGTTCGGGCTCGACGGTTGGACATTGGTGGCGTCAAGCGAGCAGGGCATGCTGACGCAAGTCACGCGCAAGACCCGCCACAAGGAATGGATCGTGTTTCTCGGCTGGGAGCCGCATCTCATGAACACGAAATTTAAGATCACCTACCTCGCCGGCGGTGATGCCTACTTCGGTGCGAACTACGGTGCCGCCTCCGTCAATACCGTGATGCGCAAAGGCTACGAGGCGCAATGCCCGAATGTCGGTCGCTTGTTCCGCCAGTTAGCGTTCAACGTCGATTTGGAAAATCAGATCATTACCGACGTGCTAGAGAATAAAGTCGATGCCAAGAAGTCGGCCATGCGCCACTTGAAGGATCGTCCGGCGTTGTTAGACGCCTGGTTGGCGGGCGTGCAAACGCGCGATGGTGCAGACGGGTTGCCGGCGGTGAAGCGGGTATTGGGAATAAATTAAGGGACAGGGTACTACTCTAAATATTCCCTCTCCCCGCTTGCGGGGAGAGGGTTAGGGAGAGGGGCGCGTGGAACCGCGCCTCTGTAGAAACGTCCCCCTCTCCCCCGAAAAATTCGGGGGAGAGGGAATGGTTCGTGGGGAGGGGAAGAGCTTCAGTCGGTCAGGTCCACTAGTATCAGCTCTTGTGCCGCACCAAGATTTTATCCAACGCATTCGCAAACGCCTGCCGATCGCTTTTGTTGAGGGGCGCAGGGCCACCGGTCGTGATGCCCATACCGCGCAACTCGTCCATACGATTGCGTACACCTAAACGCTCGCGAATATTGTCGACCGTGTACAGTTCGCCGCGCGGATTCAACGCCAGCGCGCCTTTCGCGACCACGTCGGCGGCCAGTGGAATATCGGCGGTAACTACTAAATCTCCCGGCTCGACCCGCTCGACGATACGCCGATCTGCCGCGTCGAGCCCGGCCGGCACTTGCATCGCCGTTACATAACGCGACGGCGGCACTTGCAGAGGTTGGTTGGCTACCAGGGTCAACTTGATGCCAACCCGTTCCACCGCCCGAAACAAAATTTCCTTAATAACGATCGGACAGGCGTCGGCATCTACCCATATCTGCATGCGTTGGTTGTTTCTTACTTCGGGGTGACATCGGTAGGAGGCGCGCCGTCTATTACCGGCTCGGCGTCGTTTTTGAGCGATTTGCGCTTTTGTTTTTCTTCTTGTTTCTTTTTCTTAGCGAGTTCTTTCTGGCGTTTTGCGAATTGATAGTTGGGTTTGGCCAATGTCTTTCTCGACGATGATAGAAGTTGGCTCGATTGTACTCCGCTTTACAGGTATTGGCGGTTTAAGCGCAATAAGGGTGCTTTAGGACCGATGTTCGCCGACCGCCACCAGCAGAAAATCGACAAATGCGCGGACCCGTAAGGGGACATGTCGGCCATGGGGATAAAGCAGCGAAAACGGGCGTGATCGGCCGCCGAAGGGCTGCAGTACTTCGATCAGGGTGCCGCCGCGTAAGTCTTGCTCGACGATGAACCGATACGTCTGGAACAGCCCGGCGCCGTTACGCGCTAACGTTATGCATCCCAGTATGTCCTCCGAACAGCAATAACCTCCCTCCGTCGCCACCTCCACATCGTTGCCGTCCTGGCGGAATAGCCAAGCAATCTGCCGGCCGCTGCTCGGTAACACGAACTGTATGCAAGTGTGATCGCGCAGCGCGTCGATCGACGTCGGCATGCCGGCACGGTCGAGATAGGCCGGCGTGGCGATTACTGCCAATTCGGCGTCTTCCAGTTTCCGTGCGATCAAATTCGATTCGGTCGGCGTGCGGGCGCGGATCGCAAGATCGTAGCCTTCGGCGACGAAATCGATATTACGGTTACTGAGATGTACCTCGACATCGACCGCCGGATAACGTTCGCGGAACGTCGGCAGTAACGGCAGCACGCGATAGTGACCATAGGTCGTCGGCATGCTGATGCGTAGCGTGCCCGATGGCGCCACTTGTTGACCGGTAACGGCGCGCTCGGCGTCTGCCAGCTGCGTGAGCGCCTGCCGGCACTGCTCGAAGTACACCTGGCCACCGTTGGTCAAGCGAATTTGTCGAGTCGTGCGCACGAACAGTCGTACACCCAGCCTCGTTTCTAAGCGCGATACCGATCGACTCAAGGCCGCCGGCGTTACGCCGGCGGCCGCCGCGGCGTCGGTAAAGCTGCCCAGTTCTGCTGCCAAACAAAAGAGCTCGATGCTGCCAATCAAGACATCGTCGAATTGTCGGGTCATCGATTCGTTACACCGTGTATTAGGAAATGTGATCCGCCGGCGGTTTATCCATCGACTGATCACAAATAGCCTACACCACATCCCACCTATCTGTGCCGCTTTGTCGGACAGCGGTGGAAAGCACCTTTCAAAAAATTAGAGGAGTCTATCGATGAAGCTTTATTACACCCCCGGCCTGTGTTCGCTTGCCCCGCACATCATCCTGCGCGAAGCCGAGCTGCCGTTTTCACTGGAACGGGTCGACACCAACACGCACAAGACTGAGCACGGCGTGGATTATTACACGATCAATTCAAAGGGGCAGACGCCGTTGCTCGAGCTGGATAACGGCGAGCGCTTAAGCGAAGGCGCGATTATCGCTCAATACATCAGCGACAACGCCGGCAACCACCATCTAATGCCGGCGGCCGGCAGCATGGCGCGTTACCGTGTCATGGAATGGCAAAACTTCATCACCACCGAGCTGCACAAAGGCTACGCGCCGCTGTTCAACCCGGACGTCGATGCACCGAACAAAGCGATCCTAACGGCAGCGCTGCACAAGAAGTTCGAATGGATATCGAATCAACTGCACGGCAAGTCGTACTTGACCGGCGATAGCTTCACTGCTGCCGATGCTTACCTGTTCGTGGTCACGGGTTGGGCTAAATTCGTCGGCCTCGATCTGTCGGACCTGACGGAGCTGCAAAGTTTCTTAAAGCGGGTGGCAGCGCGACCGGCGGTGCGAGCAGCGCTGAAGGCGGAAGGCTTGCTAAATTAACACTTAGTTAGGTAGGGCGGACCCGTCCGCCCTACGTTAACTATCAATGTACGAGATCCAATCACGTGGAAACATACCGACTGGCTTGCTGTCGTTGTGATCGGGCCAGGCGGCGCCGTTGTTGTGTCATCGCGAAGTGAGATCGCTGATCAAGGTGTTAGTCGAGGACACGTCGCTGGTGATGCAGAAAATTAGTCGGCACGAACGTTAAATCCACGGTGCCGAACCATCACGCGGCGCCAGTAAACGGCTGGACCCCTGCCACGTGAATCAGACTCCGGGTATTCTGCTACAGGATGAACCCGCGTCGAACCTCGTTAACCGCACGTTTGCAGGCAGTGCCGATGTCGGTGCGGCGCGAGTGGATATTATTGGCAGTAGTCTTGTGCACCGTCGCCGGCGTTCTTGCCACGTACGAAACGCTTTCGCCGCTCGATGCGCTTTGGTACGACTCGATCGTCGCTCGCCAAACATTGCCGGTTCCGGACGATGTCGTGCTGATTACGATCGAGCCGGATACGCTCGATCGGCGCGACTTGAGTCGGCGGATGTGGAGCAAAGAGGATAGTGCCGAGCTGCTCGAACGTTTGACGCTTGGCCTACCGGCGGCGGTGTTACTCGATGTGCCGATGCCGGTATCGGATCTGCACGATCGGGGCGAAGAGAGCTTATCGGCGGCGATCCGGCACAACGGCAAGGTGGTGTTGCCGATCTTTCTGCGGACTGAGCGCGACACGATCCGAGGTTTTCGTCTACCGATGCCGACGCTCGCCAATTTCGCCGCCGCCATCGGTCACGACAAGGCAGTAACGCATCCGGACGGTGTGACGCGACGTCTGCCGCTGATGATCACTAATGGCGATATCGAGTGGCCGCATGTCGTGTTGTCGGTCCTGCAGGTGGCCAACGGTGCCATGCCCGACAAGTTACCGCCGGTGCCGACACCGTCGGATCCCGCCGGTGGTTGGCGCGAAACCCAGCATCTGTATCTGCGCTTCATCAGCGCCGACGATAGTTTCGAAACCTACTCGGCCCGGCAAATTCTCAACGGCGAAATTGCGCCCGTGCAATTCCATCAGAAGATCGTGTTGATCGGTTCAAGCCTGGCCGATGCGTCGGTTGTGGTACCCGGTTCCTGGCCGAAAGGGCGGACGATGTGGGGCCTGGAGCTGTTCGCCAATGCGATCAACACGCTGCGGCACCAAAGCTGGACCACGGTCGTTTCGGCGACGGCGACGGCATCGATCACGGTCGGACTGGTGTTGTTGACGCTGCTTTCGTTTCTGGCGTTGCCGGATCGCGGCGCATTTGCCATTACCTGGGCGGCAATTTGCTTGGTATCGCTATTAAGTTGGGTGCTGTTGCGCATCGGCGGCATTTGGCTGCCGCATGCGAGCTTCGTCGTCACAATCGCCGTTGCTTATCCGTTGTGGGCCTGGCGCCGGTTGGCAGCGACCTATCGTTTCGTGGGTCTCGAGCTCAATCGGATGCGGTCGGAACCGGGTGTGCTTGCGTCGGAGCTCGGGCAGCCCGGCAACGACGATGAGCCGCCGGCGTTGATCGATCAACAACTGGCGGCGATCCAGGAGGCGACGGCGAAATTGCGGGTGGCGCGGCAGTTTATCGGCGACATTATCGAAGGCCTGCCGATCGGCGTTATCGTCAGCGATCCGCGCGGCGCCATCGTGCTCGCCAACACGCCGGCGGTTCGCGCCATTGGCGTCATTGACGCGAACGCCATCCGTGGCCGCGAGTTGGGATCCTTGCTCGATAAATTTAGCAGTGTTGATGGTGCCGGCTTGGCGCAAGCAGATTGGACAACCGATCATTCGCGCGAGCTTACCGGTCCGCACGGCGAGCACTATTGGCTCGCTTGTCGGCAGATTGCCGACGAGCGCGCCAACCGCGTCGGCGCTATCGTCGCTCTGGCCGACATTTCACCGCTGCGGCGGGTCGAGGAGCAACGCGAAGAGCTGCTGCGCTTTCTGTCGCACGACATGCGCTCGCCGTTGGCATCGATCCTCGCGCTCATCGAGCTGCGCAGCGAAGCCGCCGAGCAGAGCAACGACAACGAACGCTTCGACGAGATCAAACGCTACGCTCGGCACACACTGTCGCTGGCTGAGGAGTTTTTGCAGCTCGCTTATGCTACGACCAGCAATCCGCGCGAGTTCGACGTCATGGATCTCACGCAGGCGACCGAAACCGGTATCGATCTCGTGCGGCCGCTAGCGCGTGAACGTCGCGTGCGGATCGATCAACAGTTGCCCGAGCTCGCTGCCATGCGCGGCAATCACAATCTAATCGGTCGCATGTTGGCCAACCTCGTACACAATGCCATCAAGTTCAGCCCGCCGGGTGGCACGATCCGGGTCGCGGTCGAGCGCCAGCACGGAGATTGGGTGTGCCATGTGCGCGATTACGGCACCGGTATCGCCGCCAACGAATTGCCGCGTTTGTTCGAACCTTATCAGCGATTGCGCGAGGGTAAGAGCGGCGGTACCGGACTTGGGCTGACGTTCGTTAAAGTGGTCGTCGAGAAGCACGGCGGCACGTTGCAGATCGATAGCGCCGCCGGTCGCGGTACGGAAGTCAAAGTACGGTTGCCGGTATTGGCCGAAGGATTTAGTTTGGCCGACTAAGAAGGGGGGATCGTGAAGGTATTAATCGTCGAAGACGATCGTGCGCAGCGCGCATTGCTGACGCATTGGATGAAGGGTGAAGGCTATCGCGTCGAGGCGCTCGAAGACGGACGCAGCTTAATCAAATCGCTCGAAGCTGAACCGGCCGACTTGCTGATCCTCGATTGGAACTTGCCGGACGTTCCCGGAGACGACTTATTGCGTTGGGTGCGCGGCCGGCGACACGCGTCGCTGCCGGTAATTTTTCAAACGGTACACGATCGCGAAGAGGACATCGTCCGCATTCTCGACGCCGGTGCCGACGACTATCTGGTCAAACCGGTGCAGAAATTGACATTGCTCGCGCGCGTACGCGCGGTAATGCGACGCACGCAAGCGTTGCCCGATCGCGAGAGCCTGCTGAAAGTCGGTAGCGTTACCTTGATTCAGCTGTCGCAGACCTTGAAAACCCATACCGGCTCGTTGTCGCCGAGCGAAAAAGAATTCGCCATCGCCTGGCAGTTGGCGACGCGTGTCGGTCAGGTGATCTTGCGCGAGCAACTGATGGCGGATGTTTGGGGTTTTGGCCCGAACATCGAGACGCGCGCCGTCGATATGTACGTGAGTCGCCTGCGGACGAAGCTGCGTCAACTTCATGCCGACGATTGGCAGATTCAATCGGTGTATGGCATCGGTTATCGCTTGGAGCTACTGCGCGACGGTCGGTCCGAGTTGGATACCGGCGGCGGCAGTTCCAATCCCGAACCAGTCGCCGACAAGTGAGGTTGTTGTAAACCGCGTCCACGGTTTCCTCAGGTCAGCTTATTGAGCCTTCGCCGCACTATGGTCCTCGGCAGCGGCGGATTTTTTAGCGAGCGTTTGATCGTAGGCGTACGCCATTCGCGCCAACAATTTATGGCCGATGCGGTCGGTCCAGTTGAAACTGTTCTGAAGCACGACGACCGCGGTATGCCGATCGATATCGAGGCCGATATAACTGGTGTAACCGGCAACGACACCGAACTGATATGTAATATGTTGCCCATGAATCTCGTCGACCATCCACGCCACCGCCGCCGCTTCCGTGCGTCGCGGTACTCGCACTTGCAACACATCGACTAGCGCCGGGTTCGGCCGCGTGCCGTTGGCGTCGAGATGGGCGGCGGCAAACGTCAGCAAATCTCTCGCGCTTGAATACACGCCAGCGGAACCTTTCATCAATTCGGTAAATTGCCATTCGGGAACATGCCGACCGCGCGCAATGAATTTCGGTTGATCGCCGGCATGACCGTGGGCGCGAGTGGTATAACCGGGTAATTCTTCCGGCACATAGCCGGTGTTCTGCAGGCCTAGCGGCGCCAGTACTTTTTCCTTTAGCAGCGTAGCTAACGGCACACCGGTGCGATGTTCGAGAACATACCCCAGCAGTCCGTAACCGATATTCGAATATTGGATCTCGATTTTTTTCGGGACCTGAAAATCGGCGAGATAGTTGAACACCTGATCGGCGTCGAGATGGCGATAGAAATTTTTGCCGGTAAATAGGAATTGCGTGAAGTAACGACACTGCTGAAACGTCATCGGTTGGCGTGGTAAGCCGGAGGTGTGCGTGGCTAGTTGCAACAAGCTGATTTTCTTGGCATCGGCGCTGAGCGGCAGTTCCGGCGGCAGCAACTGTGCCAGCGTGTCATCCCACGAGACCACGTGTTCTGCCACCAGTGTCGACGCGAGCGCACCCAAGAATCCTTTGCTCAGAGAGCCCAAGGCGAAAATCGTATCGCCGTTGGGGGTGATACCGCTGCCCTCATCGGTAACGCCGTATCCAAAAAACTGCATCGCACCGTCCGGTGATAACACGCCAACCACGATACCGGGCGTTTCGCCGCGCTCGACCAGCGGCTGCGCCAGCGATGTGATTTCCGAGCGCAGGTCGCCACCAGCATAGTGCATCGCCGCTTCGTCGTTAGCGTCCAGCTCCCGGTGCGACAAGGTGCCGCAAGCTGCCAGCAGCAAACAGAAGCTGCCGACGAAGGCGGCGCGGATTCGGTTTTTCTTCCTACGAGCCGATTGCTGTCGTAAATCAGTGAACACTGGGTCCTCTCTCTCTAATTTAGGTATGTGCTTTTAGTTTTCGGGCAGTACCGAGGCATAGACCTGAACCGGCATTGTTGACCGGTGTCGTTTTGTTCCATCGGCATTTCTCGTTCTCCCAGGAACCCGAGTCGGGGCGCGAAAGGGCAAAGCCACGTGACCGTAAGGGGCGGTACCTTAAGCCCTATGGCTTTGTTGTGGCAAGGCACTTTTGTCAGTTGAATGGCTTAATTGTTCTTTATTATCGTTCACGAGGGAGGCTGGGACGTTTAACAAGGCAAGTGTCCACTTGCTCGAATCGCCGAGCTAATAAAAAACGGAACCCGAAAAAAGGAACGTTCTTGAAGCCGCATCTATATTTGGCGGTCCATTCTTTTGTCCGTTGCACGAAACGGATAAGCGTATTAGGTTCAACATTGAACGAATGACACGAACACGTTTGGTAGCCGCCCTAGTTTTTTCGAAACGAGGATATCGATTGGGCGGTATCAATTTTTTAGACGTTGACGCGTTAGCCGCCGCGCAACTGC
The DNA here is from genome assembly GCA_016199745.1 of Gammaproteobacteria bacterium. Taxonomy (NCBI): domain Bacteria; kingdom Pseudomonadati; phylum Pseudomonadota; class Gammaproteobacteria; species Gammaproteobacteria bacterium. Next base: position 33,681 of record JACQFZ010000050.1, on the reverse strand, counting down.
CACCCATTGCATCGGAGTATCCATGACCTCAACTCGTCCGAGCATCGCCGACAAGCGCCGTACCTTCCGACAACTGCACGAGACAGGATGCTTCGTCATTCCCAACCCCTGGGACGTAGGCAGTGCGCGTTTCCTGCAGAGCTTGGGCTTCAAAGCGCTGGCCACGACCAGTGCCGGTTTTGCCTGGTCGAGCGGATACGCTGATGGCGGCATCACTCGCGATAGGGTGCTCGGACACCTACGCCAGTTGGTGGATGCTACCGATCTGCCCGTCAATGCTGACTTCGAAAGCGGGTTTGCGCTCGACGCGGCGGACGTGACGGAGAGCGTGCGCCTTGCTGTTGAGACTGGCATTGCCGGGCTATCGATAGAAGACTCTACGGGCGATGCGGCGCAACCACTGCATTCGCTGGACGTGGCGGTGGAGCGGTTGCGCGCGGCGCGCAAAGCCATTGACCGGGCAGGGGGCGAGGTCCTGCTGGTTGCACGTGCCGAGTGCTTTTTGGTGGGCCGCCCCGATCTTGACGAGACGATTGCGCGGCTCAAAGCCTACGCGCAAGTCGGAGCGGATTGTCTCTATGCGCCGGCGTTACGCACTCGCGAGCAGATCGTTGCTGTGGTCGACGCCGTTGCGCCAAAGCCGGTGAATCTGCTTATCGGCTGGGCGAGCGAGCTTACGGTGTCGGATGTCGCCGCTTTGGGTGTGCGGCGGGTGAGTGTCGGTGGCGCGCTTGCGAGCTCAGCATGGCTTGGTTTCATGCGCGCCGCGCGATTGTTGGCGGACGAAGGTAAGTTCGATGGATTCGTCGGCTCAGCGGGACGGGAGCTCAATGCGCTTTTTCGTGCTTCCACCACGGCAAGCGGTAGCTAACCCATTCATCGAGCGGCGTGCGATCTCAGGCAAGCGGCACTGAAAGAGATCTTTGATGCGCTGAAACCCGGCGGCATAAGATTGCGTGAGAGCGATAACCCCGAGGAATACAACCGGCCGCTCGTGACTCAGCGTCAACGGAAGAATGAAAGCTCAACTATGATCAACGGGGTCAAAAGAGCAGAAGACGAATGTCTGTTAATGTTCTGGAGTTGCGCTCCGCGCCGGTTTAAAACAGCGTTAAGCATCACAACCCATCGAGAGGTGAAGTCACCATGCTCACAAATGCCGTCCAGCTTCACCGTGTACTCCGTGCTACCCCAGAGAGAATCTATCGGGCGTTTCTCGATGCCGACGCCTTGGCCAAGTGGCTTCCACCGAATGGTTTTACCGGAAAGATTCACCAAATAGATCCGAAAGTCGGCGGTAGCTTTAAGATGTCATTCACCAACTTCACCACCGGCCACAGCCACTCGTTCGGCGGAAAGTATCTAGAACTAGTACCCAACGAACGAATCCGTCACACCGACAAATTCGACGACCCGAACTTGCCCGGAGAAATGCAGACGACGATATCGTTGAAGAAAGTTTTTTGCGGTACTGACGTGAACATCGTCCAAGAAGGGATACCGGCAGCCATTCCGGCCGAGGCTTGCTATCTCGGTTGGCAAGAATCGCTCATTCTTCTCGCGCAACTCGTCGAAGCCGAGATTCCCGGCTAGCATTGGTGCCGCCGAACAGGCTTCCAGACCGATCCGACTCGCTGGTTGCTCGGCCATAAAGAGTAACAACTTGGCGCGACTGATATTTTTACGAAACACCGTTTTGCTTCGATCATCCGTGGCATGCACGCTGAAGGTGTTTTTTGCCAGATCAATCCCGATCGCAGTAACGTTCATGGCCGACTCCTCCTGTTCCGTTGATTGAGTTGAACCGACTTCAATCTGGCACGTTGATGCCGTTAGGGGCAGGGGGGAGCCCTTATCATTCATTAGGTTCTCTCCTCAATGACGATCATGCTCATGCGGCATGGAAAGCCGAACTTGTCCTTGGATGTTTGGATTGCACCAGTTCAGATGGCGCAATGGATCGAACATTACGATCGCTCTGAAGTTGAAATCGGGCAGATCCCAAACAAAAGTACAGAGCTAATGAAGTCAGCAACTATTGTTGTTTCAAGTACTGCGCGCCGAGCGTTGTCATCGGCGCGCGCTCTGGACAAGGTTCCCGCGGTCGTAGACGCCCTATTTAGCGAGGCTGAGCTTCCATTTGCACTCGTGCGCTACCCTTGGCTTCCCCCACTTGTTTGGGCGGCGATATTTCGCATGCTTTGGTTCTTCGGTTATTCCAGAGGCGCCGAGTCGATCCGAGCCACCAGACGTCGCGCCAAGGCCGCAGCCGACAAACTCATTGCTCTTTCGGCGCAAGGTTCTGTTCTGCTCGTCGGCCATGGCATCATGAATCATCTGATTGCCAAAGAGCTCAACGCCATGGGTTGGCGAGGCGGAAGACCCCAAAGCAAATATTGGAGCGTGAGCGTTTATGAAAAAGTCTAACAACCGGTTCGAGGCGGATGTGGTGAAACGACGCCGGGTTTGCTGTTATCTCGGCGCGGTTTAGCTGTAAGAGAAAAACATGAACAGCCTCCTTAAACCCTTTATGTACTTAGCATTGGCTGGTTTTCTGGCGAGCCTCATTGCGCATCTAGCGGGCTACATGGGAATTGGAAAGCCGTTTGGCTTCAATCCTTGGCCATTGCATGTCGGTATTTTTATTGTTTGGCTGCCAGCAGTACTGGCGTCACGACGTTTGTCGAAGGAGTTTCCGCAGAAAGATTTGTGGAAGGCCACTTTGCGTGGCTGCCCTCCCTGGATGAGAAAAACGTTTTATGTCCTATTTGGGTACGCTTTATTAAGCTTTTTTTGCGTTTATGGCACTTGATGCTACCTCGGGAAATGAAGCTAGTACTATTCGAGGCTTTTCTGGGCATTGGCTAATTTTTTATTTTGCGGCATATGCCATTCTGTATTCTGCTATTCAGGTTGCCGATAACGATGTTGTACGCAGGTGTAGAAATGGGCACCCTCTACAGGCAAATGATAAATACTGCAGTCAATGCGGGTCGCCTGTTGGGTCCGTTATCGAATAGAAACCGCTTCGGGTACAACCTCGTAAAGCGCCGCGCGCTTTCCTCGGCGCTTCAAGCAGATCATTAGGTAACAAATGAACGACTGCGTCTTTTGCTCCATCATCAGCAAAAAAATTGAATGTTCACTCGTCTATGAAGATGCGCATACAATTTGTTTCGTGCCGCTAGACCCTGAAAATCCTGGACATGTTCTCGTCATGCCGAGGAATCACTACGAGGACATATTTTCGACGCCGCCCCTCGAGATCGAGCAACTAATGGTTGCAGCACGATTGATGGCGAATGCAATATTAAAGGCGGTAACCCCGAAACGCGTTGCTTTAGTCGCAATGGGTCTAGACGTGCAGCATGCGCATTTTCACTTGGTTCCCATAAACTCGCGGCTAGATATCACGAGTAAACGGCAACTTGCTGGCGAAGTGATAACGAGATCCAAAGAGGAGCTGGATCGTCAGGCAGCGCTAATCCGACAACATCTTTAAGTTAAGCCTCACCTTTAGTTCGAGCAGACGCTGTTACGCGATTGCCGCCTTTGATTCGGTTCGGGGTGGGGCCATTCCACAACGCGTTGGGCAGAATGAACACAAACATCCGAGATGAAAAAACTACGACAAGTCACAACGCGATCTGCAACTTCTAGAGATGTTGAAGTGATCTCTGCTCTCGCCGGCGACTTGGGCTATTCCGCCTCAGCAATCGAGATGGGACCTCGGCTTTCCGCTATTTGCTCTAGAGCGGACCATTCCGTATTCGTTGCGGAGTTGGCCGGTACTATTGTTGGCTGGATTCATGTTTGCAGGGTCGAATCATTGGGGAGCGCTCCGTTTGCAGAAATTCGGGGAGTGGTAGTTGCGGAAACGGAGCGAGGCCATGGCATAGGCAAAGAGTTAGTAGGTGTAGCGGAGCAATGGGCTTTGGAGAAATCGTGTTCGAAAATCCGTGTCCGTAGTAATTCGATGCGGGCAAACGCGAAGCAGTTTTATGAGAAGCTGGCCTATGTCATCAAGAAAAACCAGAATGTGTTCGACAAGCAGCTACCGTGATTCACTAAACGAATGCCCAATAGTCGTCCAACCGGACGCAGTGAGGGCAGCTTCCCGGATTACGGCGCTTCGCGCCTCCATCCGGGCGACAAAGAAGTTTTTAGTAGTTCTCCGGACAAAACTTCCGCTCGATCAGTTCAATGAGGATGTGCAGGACTTTGATGTGCAGCTCCTGCACCCGATCGGCGAACTGTCCGCCCGGTGTGCAGATACAAACGTCGGCCAGTTGCTCGAGCGTCGAACCGGGTTTGCCGGTCAGCGCGATCACTGAGATACCTTGCGACCGACAGACCTCGGCGGCGCGTAGGATGTTCTTGCTGCTGCCGCTGGTGCTGATGGCCACCAAGCAGTCGCCTTTGCGGCCGTGCGCTTGCATATAACGCGCGAATACTTCGTCGTAGCCGTAGTCGTTGCCGACGCACGATAAATGTCCGGGATCGCTGATGGCGGTGGCGGCGAAGGCGCGGCGGTCTTTGCGGAAGCGGCCGGTGATTTCTTCAGCGAAGTGCATAGCGTCGCACATCGAGCCGCCGTTACCGCAAGAAAACATTCGGCCGTCGGCGTCGATGGTGTCGATCAGCAAGGTTGCGGCGCGGCTGATAGCGCTGAGTGTACCTTCGTTATTCAGAAGCGCATCCAGCGCGGCTCGCGCTTCTCCTAAAGCGTTTTTAATGTGCTGTTGCATGTGTTAACTCCTTATTCACGGCAATGACTCTTTGTTCGCGGCTGCTTCGTCGTGCGTGCTCGATCATTTGTATGACGTTCAATGCGTCGCCGGCCGGGACGGGAACGGGCGTGCCGCGGGTAAGGGCGTCGAATATTCCTTGATAGTACGTTTGATAGCTGCCGGTTAAGGTTTCGACTCTCTCGTCGACAACGGTGCCTTGATGCTCCCGGGTGATGTGCCCGTAGGCGCTTTCCGGTTCGATGCCCCAGCGTGTGTCGCCCGGTCGTTGACCCGCCTTCAGCGCGTCTTCCTGCGGGTCCAGACCCTGCTTAATGTAGCTGCCGACGCTGCCGTGTACCTGAAAACGCGGCCCCGAACGTCGAATGATTGCCCCGGAATGCAGCAGTACCCGTTTAGCCCCGTAGCCCAACACCAAGTGGAAATAGTCTACCGCCGCTCCGCCGGTGCGTTGAATGCCGATGTCGGCGAATAGCGTGTGCGGCCTACCAAACAGTACCAGCGCTTGATCGAGTAGATGCGAGCCGAGGTCGTAAAGGATGCCGCCTCCGGGCACGTCCTGCTCGCGCCAGCGCTGGCGCACGTCGGGGCGGTAACGATCGAAGTGCGACTCATACGTATTAATTTCCCCAAGCATGCCGGATTCGATACAGCGTCGGACCGTGAGGAAATCATTATCCCAACGACGATTGTGAAACACGCTGAGGACTCGATTTTTCTCGGCCGCTAGCTCGACCAGTTCCGCCGCCTCGGCGGTCGTTACCGTAAACGGCTTTTCCACGACGACATGTTTGCCGGAGAGCAACGCTTGTTTAGCCAATAAGTGATGGGTGTTGTTCGGCGTCGCAATGACGATCAGGTCGACATCAGGCGCGCTGATGACGCCGTCTGGGTGCTGCGCCAACGTAACATCGGGAAAATCGTGCCGGACTTTGTCCGCATTGGAAGAAGCGATACGGGCAATGACCAATCCATTCACGGTAGCAATCAGCGGCGCATGGAAAGTCGCACCGGAATAGCCATATCCAATTAATCCGACTCGGACAATCGTCATAGTCCGTTACCGATATTGTGATTCGAGTGGGGCGGGAACTGTAACAGACTGTAACGCATTCCTGCTTCTCCCTCCCTCTGCGTAGTACAAAGCGCCGTGCAGTAACACAAGCAAAAAATCGGCAAAACGTAGTGGTGCATCTGCGCGGTAAAACTAGAGTCAACTCAAACTCGGAGGACCCTGATGAACAAGAAACTTTTGACGATGGCGATCGGTTCCGCACTCACGGTGGGGGGCACCGCGCTGGCGCCGGCCTATGCCGAGACGGTCAACATCAATGTTTACGGCGTTGCAGACGGGCAGTATGAAAGTGTGAAGGCCGAAGGTTCGACCGCCAGCGGTACGCCCAACAAACCGTCGCGTTGGCGCGGCACCACCAATAGTTCTTATCTCGGGTTCAAAGGTTCGGCTGATCTCGGCAGTGGCTTGAAGGGATTGCTCCAGTTCGAAAACACCATCCAGCTCGAAGCCGATAGCTCCGATCGCAAAAATATCTTCGGCAGCGCCCGTGATACCTATGTCGGCATCGCGATGGATGGTGTCGGCACGCTCAAACTCGGCCGTGTGACCGCCGCCGGCCGTTGGATCAGCGGCATCGCCGATTACTCGCCCGGTGCCACCGGCATCGAATCGTCGCAGTCGGTGATCGCACAGGTCGGCGGCTTCACCGGCGCTTCCCCACAATTCAACACCCGGCTCGAAAATGCGCTCGCTTTCGAATCGGCCAGCTGGGGCGGTTTCGGCGTGCGCGCCTATTTCGGCGCGAATGAAAACAAGAGCAACAGCGACGTTAATCCGGCGTTGGATGACAAGACGTTGAGCTTGGGTCTGCAATACGCCAGTGGTCCGATCGACGTGCGCCTTGCCCGCGAGGTTCGTTACGACAAAGGCACGCTCAACGGTACCACGCAATCGGCCACCGCCGGCAACGACACCAAAGATACCGATACTCGCGCCGGCGTCAGCTACACCTTTCCCAGCCGCACGACCATCGGCGTGATCTTCGATCGTATGGAGTTCGATGACTCTACCGCTACCGGTACCAGCAAGAGCAATCTAAAGAAAAGTGCCTGGCAGCTCGGCGCTAAGCAGGACATCGGTGAGACGCACCAGATTTACGGCGCCTACGGCACGGCCGGCAAGATCAAGTGCAGCAATGCCGACGGCTCTGCGTGCAACGATGTCGACTCTAAAGCGAGTCAATACGTCGTCGGTTACAACTACGTTTTCTCCAAGCAAACCATGCTGAAGACGTTCTACAGTCGCGTAACAAATAACGAACGTGCCAAATACGACTTCGACGGCAACGCCATTTCGCCGGCTGTCGGCGCTGATCCGACCGGTTTTGGTTTTGGCATTCGTTACACGTTTTAATGCGTACACCGTTGTCTGGAAGACCGAAGGAGTACCGCGGAACGCGGTGCTCCTTTTTTTTGCAAATTAGGTTAGCGGTACCGCTAGGACCGACAGAGCAAGGAAAGCACCCCCGTGTGGTTGAACGTCTCCTCGACATGCACGGCGTTTGCCGTGTGGCGTGCGGGGAGACGTTTTTTTAGCACGCACGTAATCGCTTGGTGGACGCTGTACCGTATGACGCCTGGCAACGGCTTCGCCTCGGGGATGTAAAGGTGCACTCGCGCGCTTATCGGGAGGTGACTAATGAGATTCATTTTCGCTGTCCTGCTTTTTGTTCTTACCCACGGAGTATCCGTTGCCAGCGAAACTTCTTGGAAGGCGCTAACCGAGCAAGCACTCACCGTTTACCGTCAAGGCGATCCACAGCGCGCGATCGAACTCACGCAACATGCGCTACTAGTGGCGAAGGCTGAGTTCGGCGCCGAAAGTCTTGAGACCGCAGAATCGATGGGCAATCTTGCCGCACTTTATCGGGTACAGAGTCCCCGTCTTCGCGACTCGGCGGCGCGCATCCGCGAGCAGCGTGGCCGAGCGCCGGCACCCTCCGGTTTGCAGAGCGAGATTGCCGCCGTCGGCTCGGTAAACAAAATATTTTTCGGATTGATCGCTCCCCGTGGCGTCGAAACGACGACCAACAATTGGCGTCCATTCGCGGACGCGCTGGCGGCGCGATTGCAAATTCCGATCGAGCTTGTCGTGCGCGACGACGTCAAAGAAATCGTCGAGCTTTTTAAGGCGGGAAAACTCGATCTCGCATGGCTCGGCAATACCCCGGCGTTGGAGGTTGTCGAGGCGCGGAAGGGCGCCGTGTTTGCCAGGATGATTACCAAGACCGGAAGCAGCAGCTATAGGTCGGTGCTGATCGTCCATAAGGACAGTAACATTCAAACACTCGAGGATGTGCTCAAACTCCAGCCGCTGGATGGTCTTGTGTTCGGCGATGGCGACGCTAAATCCACGTCGGGTCATGTGGTGCCGTTGTACTACGCGTTCGTCAAGAACAAGATCAATGATCCTGCGACCTTGTTCAAAGAAATAAAGTCGGCGAACCACCGGACCAATTTACTGCGCACGGCGCAGAAAGAAGTCGACGTCGCCACCAACAATACCGAAGAGATGGATTTCTTCAGCAAAGACAGCCCGGACCTATCTGCGCAATTACGCGTGATTTGGACGTCGCCGGAGATTCCGCAAAGTCCACTGGTATGGCGCAACAGCCTACCGGCGGCGCTAAAACGCCAGATTGGCGGGTTCGTAACGAGCTACGGCAAAAACAGTGAAGCGGAGCGCAAGGTGTTAATGCAAGCCAACGAGTTGAGCGGCTTCAGTCGTTCGTCCAATCGCCAACTGACGACCATTGCCGACCTGGAATTGTTCAACAAGTGGCTGAAGCTGTGGAACGACAAGACATCGCTGCCGGAAGAACGCAAGCGCCAGGAACGCGAGCTCAGCGAGCGTGGCGGTCACCTGGAACTTTATCTGCGTATGTCGAAGGAAGAGTACTGAGCGAGTTGCCGATAACTGTGCTCGGCTCGGTATATAACCAGTAAGTAGCGTCGACCGGCTTTCAGGTTCCGCTAGATTACTGAGACTGTTATAGAGTCGTGGAATTCTGATCTCGCAGGGTTTCAGCCGGCATTTGCTACACCTTCCGGAGAGTGTGCGGTCGAGCGAAGACTGTAACAGACTGTAACGCATTCGCGTTTCTCGTTGCCGCCGGTAGTACAAAGCGTCGGCAGTCGGTTGATAGAGAAGAAGATGGGATCCAAGCGCCGCGGTAAGGGCACCCATCCCGCGAAATTAAATTAGCAAGTTATAGGAGGATTCGAATGTATCTTTCACTTCGGGCATTTAATTTTCGTCGCGTTATAAAAAGTAAATGGTGGACGCTCGCCACCTTGTTGCTGCCAATGGCGGCACACGCCGACGGAACGCTAAACCTTATCTGTAGCTATCAAGCCGAATGGTGCACCAACGTAAAAAACGAATTTGAAAAACAGAACGGCGTCACCGTCAACATGACGCAAAAGAGCACCGGCGAAGCGCTGGCGCAAATTGCCGCGGAGAAGGCCAACCCGAAGGTCGACATCTGGTTCGGCGGCACCGGCGATCCGCATTTACAGGCAGCCGAGCAGGACTTGACCGTGAGCTACAAGTCGCCGGTTTTGCCACAGCTGCATGATTGGGCGCGGCGGCAGGCCGAGCAGTCGAACTATCGGACCGTCGGCGTCGCTGCCGGCGCACTCGGTTTCGTCTACAACACCGAGCTGCTGGCGAAGAAGAAACTGCCGGCGCCAGCGTGCTGGAAGGACTTGCTGAAGCCGGAATACAAAGAAGAGGTGCAAATCTCCAATCCGAATTCGGCCGGGACCGCGTACGTCGTTATCGCGACCTTGGTCCAGCTGATGGGCGAAGACGCGGCGTTCAAGTACATGCAATCGCTGCACAAGAACGTAAACCAGTACACGAAATCCGGCAGCGGCGCGGTTAAGGGCGCAGCGCGCGGTGAGACGTCGGTGAGCGTCGGCTGGATGCACGACGGCGTAACCGAGCTGGTCAGTGGTTTCCCGGTGAAGGTGTCGGCGCCGTGCGAAGGCACGGGCTACGAAATTAGCTCGATGAGTCTCATTAAAGGCGCCCGTAATTTGAACAACGCCAAAAAGTTTTACGACTGGGCGTTGACCCCGGCGGCGCAGAAGTTGGGCGCGGACGCGAAGCAGTTCCAGGTGCCATCCAATGTCAGCTCGGCGTTACCGCCGCAGGCGCCGAAGTTCAGCGACATCAAGTTTATCGATTACAACTTCGCCAAGTACGGATCATCGGCCGAGCGCAAGCGTCTGATCGAGCGTTGGGATCGTGAAGTGGGCAGCTTGTCCAAATAATCCACCATCGTCTCGCCGAGGCATCTCGATGAAAGCTACGCAGCGCACGGTCATGAGCTGGTTGATCGTCGGCTTAGTCGGATTCTTGCTGCTGCCATGGTATGCCTTGCAGGACAGCCTCTGGTCGTTGCATTGGTTAGTCGGTGTCTATAGCAACGATCAAATGGCTGCCGGTATAGCGCAAGCCACGGCATATGGACGTCCTTGGTTATGGGGTTGTGCCGCCGCGCTCGCGTTCTGCGGCGCGGCGCCTTATCTGTTCCGTACGCGCGAAACGCTCGGACGGGCGTTGCTTATCGCTGGCGGCGGCGGTGTGCTTTTCGGGTTGTTGCAAGCGTTTGCCATCGGTCCCGGCGGTTGGTCGTTCGCAACATTACAAGCGACATTGCCGGCATTGAGTAGCGGCCAGTACGGGATTGGCGCCGGCGGCATGCTAGTCGGGGTAGCGCTGCTGATGTTGTTCGCCTTCGGGCTCGCGCTGTGCGGGTTCTTTAGGGGCGATGCTTTTGTCGCCGGCAGTGTCGTCGGCGTTACCGCTTTGGTATTGCTGTTCACGTTCTTCCCGGTCGCCAAGATTCTTGCGACGGCAGTGCAGAATGCCGACGGCGGCAATTCGTTGTCGCTGCTCGCAGAGCGCTTGTTCGCGACACGCATCTGGGGATTGAATTGCATAACCGGCGGCGGTGGTTGCGGCGTTGCCTGGAACACGTTGCTGTTGGCGCTACTGACGGCGACCGGTGCTACCAGCCTGGGATTGGCGTTCGCGCTCATCGTCACCCGCACCGGCTTCGTTTATAAAAAATTCCTGCGGGTACTCACCATATTGCCGATCATCACGCCACCGTTCGTGATCGGTCTCGGACTCATTCTTATTTTCGGTCGTTCGGGTTTGGTGAATCAGTTTCTCGAACGAGTATTCGAAGTTGAGCCATCGCGTTGGATCTACGGCTTGCAAGGAGTGTTGCTGGCGCAGGTATTCGCATTTACGCCGATCGCCTTTTTAGTACTCATCGGCGTCGTCGAAGGCGTGGCGCCGAGCATGGAAGAGGCGGCGCAGACGTTACGCGCGACAAGTTGGCGCACCTTCGTCGATATTTCTTTGCCGCTGATGCGGCCGGGCATCGTCAATGCGTTCTTAGTCGCATTTATCGAAAGTATCGCCGACTTCGGAAATCCGATTCTGTTGGGCGGCAATTTCGGCGTGTTATCGACCGAAGTCTTTTTCTCTATCGTCGGCGCGCAGCTGGACTATGGCCGGGCGGCGGCACTCGCGTTAGTTCTACTTAGCTTTGCGCTCGGTGCCTTTTTTCTGCAACGGCGAATCCTCGGCAAGAAAGTTTATACGTCGATGTCAGGCAAAGGCGAAAGCGGGCTGCCTGCGCTGTTGCCGAAACGCGTGCGCAACCTTGCTTTTTCGATAGCGTTGCCGTGGACCGCATTGACGATGGTGGTCTATGCGATGGCTATCGTCGGCGGCTTCGTCGAGACCTGGGGGCGCAACTACACACCGACGTTGCGTCACTACATCAAGGCATTTTCGATCGATATCGGGCCGCACGGCATCGTCTGGTCGGGCGCTGCCTGGAATTCTTTTTGGACGACACTGCAGCTTGCGAGCATCGCCGCACCGCTTACCGCCGCCGTCGGCATACTCACCGCCTACCTGCTAACGCGGCAGCGATTCGCCGGCCGTGGATTGTTTGAGTTTGGCACCATGCTCAGTTTTGCCGTGCCCGGCACGGTCATCGGCGTCTCCTATATTTTCGCGTTCAATGTTCCGCCGGTCGAGCTTACCGGTACCGCGTTGATCTTGGTGCTGTGCTTCGTGTTTCGCAACATGCCGGTCGGCGTGCGCGCCGGCATAGCGGCGATGAGTCAGCTCGACAAGAGCCTGGACGAGGCATCGGTCACGCTCGGCGCTAGCGGCTTCCGCACGTTGCGTCTGGTGATATTGCCGTTGCTAAGGCCGGCCGTCATTGCGTCGCTGGTGTATAGCTTCGTGCGCGCGGTGACGACAGTGAGCGCCATCATTTTTCTGGTGTCGGCGGACCACGAAATGGCCACGGTTTATATCATCAATCGCGTGATTAACGGCGATTACGGTGTCGCCATTGCTTACTGCTCTGTGCTTATTGTGTTGATGCTGCTTGCGATCGGTTTAATCCGTCTGCTCGTGGGCGAGCGTCGTATCGGTCGGCGCAAGACCGTACCGGTAACCGCGGCCGCCGCCGTAGCGAGCGTTTAGAAAATTTCAGTCCAATAAGAAGGACGCAAGGCTTTTTATATATGACGGCAAAATCGATTCGTTTCGAAAACGTGACCAAACGCTTCGGCGAGGGTTGTGCAGTCGAGCACGTAAGCTTCACCGTTGCCGCCGGCACGCTCGTTACGCTGCTGGGACCGTCGGGCTGCGGCAAGACGACCACGTTGCGCATGATCGCCGGACTCGAGATGGCGTCATCCGGTCGCATCCTCATCGGCGATCAGGATGTGACGAATATCCCGGCCAGCGAGCGTGATGTGTCGATGGTATTCCAGAGTTACGCGTTGTTTCCGCACATGACCGTGTTGGAGAACGTGGGTTACGGGCTGAACGTCCAACGCCTGCCAAAGCGAGATGTACGGCAGCGGGCAGAGAAGGCGCTCGCCACCGTCGGCTTGAGCGGTTTCGGAAAACGCCTTCCGAGCGAGCTATCCGGCGGTCAGCAACAGCGAGTGGCGGTAGCGCGCGCGTTGGTGTTGGAACCGAGCGTGCTGTTGTTCGACGAGCCGTTGTCGAACCTCGACGCCCGTTTGCGCCGGCAGATGCGCGAAGAGATACGCGACCTGCAGCGCCGCTTGCAATTAACGGTGGTTTACGTGACGCATGACCAGGCGGAAGCAATGGCGGTTTCCGATCGCATCATCGTCATGAACAAGGCGGTGATCGCGCAAGAAGGAACGCCGGACGAGCTTTATGAGACCCCGGTGAGTCCGTTTGTCGCCGGCTTCATGGGCGACGCGAACCAGGTACGCGGCGTATTGCAGCGGACCGATGCGCATCATGGCCGGCTCATTCTCGGTACGCTAAACACGATCGTTTCGCATCGGCAGTTACCCGATGGTGAGGTAATGGTCGCCATTCGCCCGGAGGCGTTGACGATTCACAAAACTAACGGTGCCGCTATCGACAACGGCTTAGTTGCCACCGTTAAAAAGTCCGCCTACCTCGGCGGCCTGATGGAATACACGTTGGCGACATCGATCGGCGAGTTGTTCGCGGTCAACACCGAGGTACATCGCCGCTTCTCGCCAGGAGACGACGTGACGGTGACATTGTCTTCGCACGGCGTGGTTGTCATTCCTCAATAATAAGAAATCCATCCCGGCAATAGGAACCACACCGAGTGACGATTCGCGCTTTGATCTTCGATATGGACGGCACCATGGTCGACAACATGCATTTTCATCATGATGCTTGGAGCGAGTGGCACCGTCGCCATGGGTTGCCATTCGACCGCGACGATTTCGCGCGTCGCACCACTGGCCGCGCGAATATCGAAATTTTTTCCAGCCTTGTTCCCGGGGCAACGCCTGGCGACTTGTACCTCTTTGCGCAAGAAAAGGAAGCCATCTATCGCGAGCTTTACCGACCGCACCTACGGCTAGTCGCCGGCTTCGAGTCGTTCACCGACGCCGCCGTGCGGCGTGGACTTAAGCTCGCCGTCGCCACCTCGGCGATGCCGGAAAACATTAGTTTTACCTTGGAGGGTTTGGGGGTCGCCGGTCGGTTCGTGACGGTGGTGCATCCCGGCCCGGGTCTTCGTGGTAAACCGCAACCCGATCTTTTTCTGGAAGCAGCGCGGCGTCTGGACGTGACGCCGGCGGAGTGCATTGTGTTTGAAGACGCGCTCCTCGGCGTAGAGGCCGCCGGCCGCGCCGGCATGCGCAGCGTTGCCATGACAACGATGTTGTCGGCCGACGAGTTTGCCGAGTTCGATAACGTCATCGCCACAGCGCCTAACTTCATTGATCTCGCAGTGACGGCGACGGGTGTTGCGTTGTGTACGAACGGCAACTAACCCGACAACTTTTTATGCCCGAGATTGCCTTGCATTCTGTTCCATCGTTCGACTTATTGCTCTTTGGGGGTACCGGCGATCTCGCCTTGCGCAAGCTATTGCCGGCGCTTTACTTCCGCCATCGAGACGGCGATTTCCCGGTGCATGGCCGGATCGTTGGCCTAGGCCGACAACCTTGGACGCGTGAGGAATATCTAGCCCGGGTCAGAGAGAGCTGTGCCAAGTTCGTACCGCCGGAACAATTTAGCGAAGAGATCTTCACGTCATTCGCAACGCGACTCGATTATTTGGCGGTCGACGCGCGTTCGGCCGATGACTTCCAGCGGTTAGCCGCTTATCTAAAAGAGTCGGCGGCCGAAGTGCGTGTCTTCTATTTGTCGACGGCACCCGACTTGTTCTTGCCGATTTGCCGCCACCTTGCCGACGCCGGTTTGGTTCATCAGAACGCGCGCGTCGTCTTGGAGAAGCCGCTCGGTCACGATCTCGCGTCGGCGCAGAAAATCAACGAGGCCGTCGGCAGCGTTTTCACCGAGCCACAGATTTATCGCATCGATCATTATCTCGGCAAAGAGCCGGTACAAAATTTACTGGCCTTGCGTTTCGGTAATGCCTTGTTCGAGCCGCTTTGGAGCCGCGGCCGTGTACATGATGTGCAGATCACCATCGCTGAGCAGCTCGGTGTCGAAGGTCGCGGCGGCTTTTACGATCGTGCCGGCGCGTTGCGCGATATGGTACAGAACCATTTGCTGCAGTTGCTTTGCATCACTGCCATGGAACCGCCGTCCAGTATCGATCCGGATGCAGTACGCGACGAGAAGCTCAAGGTATTGCGTACGCTCGCGCCAATCACATCGGACGATGTCGCCCAGCGAACCGTGCGCGGGCAATATCGCGCCGGCGCGATCAACGATCGACCGGTTTGCAGTTATCTCGAAGAGCCCGGGATCGCCGTGAACAGCAAAGTAGAGACGTTCATTGCGCTGCGGGCCGACATCAACAATTGGCGTTGGTCCGGCGTGCCGTTCTATCTGCGAACCGGCAAGCGGCTTCAGCATCGGCTGGCCGAAATCGTTATTAACTTCCGCGATGTACCGCACTCGATCTTCCCTTGCGCCAATGGCGACAATCAGGGCAATCAGTTGGTCATTCAACTGCAGCCGGAAGAAGGACTGAAGCTGTATCTAAAGGCGAAGGCGCCCGGCGATGGAATGCTGCTAAAGCCGGTGTATTTAAACCTCGACTTCAGCGAGCAGTTCAAAACTCGACCGATGGACGCGTACGAACGACTGCTCATGGACGTGCTCCGCGGCAAGCTCACGCTGTTCATGCGTCGTGACGAGCTGGACGCCGCCTGGCGTTGGGTTGAACCGATTTTGCGGGCTTGGGAAGAGGGCGATGAAGCACCGCGCCCATACTCCGCCGGCAGTTGGGGACCAGCGGCGGCGAGCGCGCTGGTGGCGCGCGCGGGCTCGGCATGGCGGGAGGAACATTGATCGGGTCGTTTCTTGCCGGCGGATTGCAGAGACCGTGATGTCGACGGTATGAGTCCAAGCCGAACGCTAATCGAAGTGACAGAGCGCATCCGCCGGCGCAGCGCGTCGACACGCGAGCGTTACCTGGCACGTCTTAACGCGGTGGCGTCACGTCCGGCGCGGGCTCATCTTTCTTGCGCCAATATCGCCCACGGTTTCGCCGCTGTGCCGGCGATCGATAAAGTGCGACTGCGAGCAGTGCGAACGCCAAACGTCGGTATCGTCACGGCGTATAACGATATGTTGTCGGCGCATCAACCGTACGGCAATTATCCGGAAATCATTAAAGAGGCGGCACGGCGCAGCGGTGCCACGGCGCAGGTCGCCGGCGGCGTGCCGGCGATGTGCGACGGCGTTACCCAAGGCGAGCCGGGAATGGAGCTGTCGCTGTTCTCGCGCGATGTGATCGCCATGGCGACCGCGATCGCGCTGTCGCACAACATGTTCGATGCCGCGTTGTGCCTCGGGATCTGCGACAAGATCGTGCCAGGATTGCTGATCGGCGCGCTTCGTTTCGGTCACTTGCCGGTGATATTCGTGCCCGGCGGGCCGATGACAACCGGATTGCCGAACGACGAGAAGAGTCGAATTCGTCAGTTGTATGCCGAAGGTAAAGTCGGCCGCGACCAGTTGCTCGAGGCGGAAGCGAAGTCCTATCACGGTTTGGGTACTTGCACGTTTTACGGTACCGCCAACAGCAATCAGATGATGATGGAGATTATGGGATTGCACTTGCCGGCGGCGGCGTTCATCAATCCGAACACGCCGCTGCGCGATGCCTTGACCGTCGCCGCGGTGCAGCGGGCGCTGCAGATCACGGTGCTCGGCGACGAGTATCTGCCGATCGGTCGCATGATCGACGAGAAGTCGATCGTCAACGCGATCGTCGCGCTGCTTGCGACCGGCGGTTCTACCAACCACACCATGCATTTAGTCGCCATGGCAGCGGCTGCCGGCGTTGTCATCGATTGGAATGACTTCAGCGATTTGTCGGCGGTGGTGCCGCTCATTGCCCGGATTTATCCGAACGGAAACGCCGATGTTAATCAGTTTCATGCCGCCGGCGGCGTTGGCTTGTTGATTCGAGAGTTGTTGGACGGTGGCTTGCTACACGACGACGTCCTTACTGTTATGGGACGCGGCTTGCGACGTTACGCGACCGAGCCGTGGTTAAACAATGGCACGCTCGAATGGCGTCCGGCGCCGACACGAAGTCACGACGAGAACGTGCTGGCGCCAATAGCGGCGCCATTTAGCAAGGACGGTGGGTTGAAGTTGCTCACCGGAAATCTCGGACGTGCCGTGATCAAAACCTCGGCGGTGAAGCCGCAGCACCGGCGGGTCGAAGCGCCCGCGTTGGTTTTCGACACTCAGGAAGAGCTAGTAGCGGCGTTTCATGCGGGTTGGCTCGAGCGCGATTTCGTCGCCGTCGTGCGCTTCCAAGGTCCACATGCCAATGGGATGCCGGAGCTGCATCAGCTGACACCGTTACTTGGGGTGTTACAGGACCGTGGTTTTTCGGTGGCGTTGGTTACCGATGGTCGTATGTCCGGCGCCTCCGGCAAAATTCCGACGGCGATTCATGTGACACCCGAATGCATGCGCGGCGGACCGTTGGCGAAAGTTCGGGACGGCGACATCATTCGGCTCGATGCTGAGCACGGAGTGCTCGAAGCCGACGTATCCGCAAGCGAGTGGAGCCGCCGCGAGCCGGCGATCGCCGATCTCGCGAAGAATCAGGAAGGCATCGGCCGGGAATTGTTCGCCGTGTTCCGCGCTAACGTTGCCGCTGCCGAACAGGGTGCCAGCAATTTTCGATTTCTCAGCAGCGAGACTCATTAATGTCCATGATCCAATTAATGCGCATCGCGCCCGTCATTCCGGTCATCGTCATCGATGACGTCAAGCATGCCGTGCCGATGGCGCAAGCATTGGTCGACGGCGGTATTCGCGTTTTGGAAATTACGCTGCGCACACCGGCGGCACTGGCAGCCGTCCGTGCGATCGCGCGCGGCGTAAAGGATGTGGCGGTCGGCGTCGGTACGGTGACACAAGCGCATCAATTCAACCTCGCGCATGAAGCCGGCGCGCAATTTGCCGTTAGCCCCGGCCTAACGCCGGCGCTGGCGGAGGCGGCACGCCAGAGCGATTTGTATTTCTTGCCAGGGGTGATGACGCCGACCGATATCATTGCAGCGGTCGAGCATGGATATAAAGCGCTCAAGTTTTTCCCCGCCCAGCAAGCGGGCGGTATCGCCGCACTAAAAGCATTTCACGCCACTTTTCCTGACGTCATTTTTTGTCCAACGGGTGGTATCACGATCGAAACGGCGTCGCCGTATTTGGCGTTACCGAACGTCGCCTGTGTGGGTGGATCGTGGCTGACGCCGAAGGCGCTGTTGGACACAGGCAACTGGACGGCAATAAATCGCTTGGCGCTTGCGGCAGCGGAATTGCGCCGGATTACATGCCGTACTTGAAGTTCGAGTAAGCACGGTGCCTGGTGGGAGGCCGCGGGTCCAGCAGATGGCTAAAGCTGAGCGCAACGAAAAATCCCAGCACTTGGATACCATCCGAGTGCTGGGACGATTTCTTCGATTATCTCTTCTCTCTTCCGTCTTGAACCGGTCGCTACTTTTTAGGCGCAGAGGTTTTTTAAGAACACTTGTCAAACTCGGTACTTCTATTCGGATAGTCAACGCAGAAATCGTCTTTGCCTGATGTCGACTTGATAGGTTTGCCTTTGTAGGCCGCGTTTATCACCTTGCTCTTGGTGATATCTAGCCTGTCGTTAGCACAGGCTTTGAGCGCCGCCGCTTGGCATTCTTCTGCCGAACTTGCCGGCTTGTATTGAGTACAGGATTTTTTCCCGTCGCACTTCTTGTAGCTTTCTGCTTCCTTGCCGGGGCATGCCGTGCGCGTGTATTTCACGGCGCAATCGGTTTTTTCTTCTGCCTGTACGGTGCTGACGGAAAAAATGACAGTGGTGGCGAACAACAATAACGACATCCGTTTCATTTCTTAACTCCTTATTTTGAGTATGATGAAAAGCCGCCGCATAGTAACAAATTTTTTTCATAGAAGAACAGCCTGCATTGAATAGCGGTTCAGCTCCTGATGAGCTGTCGTAAGTCCATTATTCTTTCAGGCCAACTCGCTCCGAATTTTGCCAGCAGCGTTTGTCACGAAGACGTCATTGTGAAGAGACGCAATAAATTTGAAACATTTGTTCATTCGAATTTTTAAATAGCATCGGATAAAAAAATAACTCTTACGATCACTATGTAGGTTATCAAACAATAGAGAGGCTCCGCCCACACAACTCCGATTAGAGTCATGACGCGCGATCTGTCATCGTTACGTGCCATGAACGTTTTTCGAAAAGCAGTATGACGATGGCAGCCAGCGCTGCAGCATGGCGTTGGCTGACGAGTGTCGCAATTTTTGTCGCATTCATTGCCGGGTTGCCAAATTTCCGTATCTCGCTGTACCGGCAGTTTCTCCGGTATTTCTGCGCAATACATGTCCGTAGTTTTAGTCTCAATTTGCCGCCGGTGCGCGTATGAGTCGTGCTCGCCTGAGCGTTGTTGTGCCGATGTTCGACGAAGCCGAGAACGTCGCGCCGATGCTGGAATGCATTCATGCGGCACTCGCCAACTGTGATGTGCCGTGGGAGCTGATTGTGATCGATGACGGCAGCAGCGACGACACACTCGCGCGACTAACGATTGCGCGCCGTCGCTACGGCGAGCACGTGCGCATCATCGAGCTTGAGCGCAACTTCGGTCAGACTGCGGCGATGCAGGCGGGTATCGACGCGGCGCGCGGCGACGTCATCGCGATCCTCGATGGCGATTTACAGAACGATCCAGGCGACATTCCGCGCTTGGTCGAACGGTTGCTGCGTGAGGATTTGGATTTGCTCGTTGGTTGGCGGCGCCACCGCCGTGACGGCTTGTGGTTGCGGCGCGCGCCGTCGCGTGTCGCCAATTTCTTGATCGGTCGCTTAACCGGCGTGCGCGTACACGATTACGGTTGCACGCTCAAAGTGTTGCGCGCATCGGTGGCGAAGCGCGTGCGCCTTTACGGTGAAATGCATCGTTTCATCCCTACGTGGATCATTACTGTCACCTCGCCGCGGCGCATTGGTGAAGAAGTGGTGAATCACCGGGCGCGCAGTTTTGGTCGTTCAAAATACGGCATCACGCGTACCTTCCGGGTATTGCTGGATCTGCTGGCGATGTACTTCTTCCTGCGTTTTCGTGCACGTCCCGGACACTTTTTCGGCGGTGTCGGCATCGTCCTTGGCACAATGGGAACGTCGATTCTCGCGTACCTCGGCTACGTAAAGTTCTTGTTGGGCGAATCGATCGGTACCCGACCGTTTCGCTGCGTTGCCGCTGATTTTGTTGCCGTACTCGATGTTGTTGGTGCGTGCGCTACTGCGCAATCGCCAGGTGTTCCGTCAACCATGAGTGATGTTTCTGTGGTTGTGGTTCGGCGTGGTGTTCGTATTTTTCTCGTTATCGGCGACTCAACTACCGCATTACTTGCTTTACGGGGCGACACCGTTGTTTTTGTTAATGGCATACGCTGCCAAACGTGCGACATCGCCCTGGCCGGTGTGTGCGTAGCATATGTGCCAATGCGTTATTCGCGCCTGTTGCTGGTGGGTGTCGGTAGTCTGGTGGCGTTTTCCCGCATTGCTGTCGGGGTACATTGGCCGTCCGATGTGTTGATCGGTGCGGCCGGCGGTTGGGTCGCGGCGGCGCTCGGGCTGGTTATCGCGCGTTACTGGGACTATGGCATCCGCCCGGCCGGACACCGCTTGATGACGCGGTTGTGGTTTGTCGGCGCTGTTGCTCCGTCGTCCGCACTATGCACACGCACGCTGGCTGCAGTACAGCATTGCCGGATCGGCGATGGCTGTCTCTGCTTTCGTTTCCTGGTTACGACTTTGGATTCGATGGATCGAGTGGGTGTTACTGCGCCGCTCGCCAGCGCTGGACAAAACGCGCGCGAAGAACGCATTGAGGTAAGTATTTAATTTACAGAAACACCTGATCCTACAAAGCGTTCGATACGCCTATGGAAGGGTGGGTCAAGGTTGAGTCGCGGCGGGGGGCGTAAATGCCATGTTGGCCCTCCCCTGGTGGGAGCTGGGTAAATTTAGAAATAGATAGTAGGTTCCCCCTCTCCCTGTCCCTCTCCCGCAAGGGGAGAGGGAATCCTGCGTTTGGCTCCGTCAATAAATAATTCCCTAAACCAGCCAGAGAAATCAGCGCCGGACTCAATTATCATTGCGTTCCTGGTGTTTTTGACGAGCTAACCTCATCTCCGCTATGACCGATCCGCATTCGCAGAAAATTCTTATCCTCGATTTTGGCGCCCAATATTCTCAGTTAATCGCCCGTCGCGTGCGCGAGGCGGGGGTTTATTGTGAGCTGCACCCGTTCGATATGCCGGTAGAAGAAATCCGCCGGTTTGCACCGCGCGGCGTAATTCTGTCGGGCGGGCCGGAGACAGTGACGGCCGCCGATACGCCGCGGGCACCGGCGGAGGTATTTCAGCTGGGCGTGCCGGTGTTGGGCATTTGTTACGGGCA
Organism: Gammaproteobacteria bacterium; assembly: GCA_016199745.1. Classification (NCBI taxonomy): domain Bacteria; kingdom Pseudomonadati; phylum Pseudomonadota; class Gammaproteobacteria; species Gammaproteobacteria bacterium. Next base: position 12,383 of record JACQFZ010000050.1, on the reverse strand, counting down.
ACAGACGATGGCGGCGCAGCTCGGCGGCAAGGTCGAGAGCTCCGACAAACGCGAGTTTGGCTATGCGCGGGTGCGGATGCATGGGCACTCGAAGCTGTTCAAATCGATCCGCGATGAAGCGGAGGTGAGCGGCGCCGAATACCTGCACGTGTGGATGAGTCATGGCGATCGCGTGACCGCATTGCCGCCAGGGTTCAAGGTTATTGCCGCCAGCGAGCATGCGCCGTTCGCCGGTATCGCCGATGAAGCGCGCGGTTTTTATGGCGTGCAGTTCCATCCGGAAGTCACGCACACGACTCAGGGCCGGGCGATTCTGCAACGTTTCGTGCACGACATCTGCGGTTGTGCCGCGCTTTGGACGCCGAGCAATATCGCCGACAACATGATCGACAGCGTACGCACGCAAGTCGGCACGGACGAAGTCATTCTCGGTCTTTCCGGCGGCGTCGATTCATCGGTAGTGGCGGCGCTGTTGCATCGGGCGATCGGCAAGCAGTTGACCTGCATCTTCGTCGACAACGGCTTGTTGCGGTTGAACGAAGGCGATCAAGTCATGGCGACCTTCGCTGAGCACATGGGCGTGAAGGTCATCCGCGTCAATGCCGAAGAACAATTTTTGTCGGCGCTGAAAGGCGTGTCCGACCCGGAGCAGAAGCGCAAGATCATCGGCCGGGTGTTCATCGAAATCTTCGAGGCAGAATCGCACAAGATCAAAAACGCCAAGTGGTTGGCGCAGGGTACGATCTATCCTGACGTCATCGAATCGGCGGCGGCGAAGATCAACAAGGCGCATGTCATCAAGTCGCATCACAACGTCGGCGGTTTGCCCGAGCGGATGAAGTTGAAACTGCTCGAACCGCTGCGCGAGCTGTTTAAAGATGAAGTACGGCGCATCGGCGAAGAACTCGGCTTGCCGCACCAAATGATTTATCGGCATCCGTTCCCGGGGCCGGGCCTCGGCGTGCGCATTCTCGGCGAAGTAAAAAAAGAGTACGCCGATATTCTGCGGCGTGCCGACGTGATCTTCCTCGAAGAGCTGTATCGCAACGAGCTGTACGAGCGCACCAGCCAGGCGTTCGCGGTGTTTCTACCGGTGAAGTCGGTGGCGGTGCTCGGTGATGCGCGCGCTTATGAATACGTTATCGCGCTGCGCGCGGTCGAGACCGTGGATTTCATGACCGCCACCTGGGCGCATCTGCCGTACGAAGTATTGGCCAACGTCTCCAACCGCATCATCAATGAAGTGAGCAATGTGTCGCGCGTCGTCTACGACATCTCCGGCAAGCCGCCGGCGACCATCGAATGGGAATGACGCCGACCCTGGCCGACGACCAGCGTTGGATGCAACGCGCGTTGGAGCTGGCCGAGCGTGCCGAAGCGGCAGGGGAAGTGCCGGTCGGCGCCGTGCTGGTGTTGGACGGCGATGTGATCGGCGAAGGTTGGAATCGACCGATTTCGACGAACGATCCGACGGCACATGCAGAAATTGTCGCACTGCGCAGCGCCGCCTCGGGATTACGCAATTATCGGCTGACCGGCAGCACGCTGTACGTCACGCTCGAACCTTGTCCCATGTGTGCCGGCGCCATCATCCATGCGCGCGTCGTGCGCGTGGTGTATGGCGCGACCGATCCGCGCGCAGGCGCCGCCGGTACGGTTTACAACTTGTTGCAGTCGGATGCGCTCAATCACCGAGCGGTGGTGGAGGGCGGTGTGCTCGGCGAGTTGTGCAGCCAGAAGTTGTCGGCGTTTTTTCGCGCGCGGCGTTAGGAACGCTGATTAATTTCGGTATTCGAATCATGTAGGGCGGACTTGTCCGCCGTTCTGCCATTTTTTGTCGAACGGCGGACAAGTCCGCCCTACATTTTATGATTGGGAACGGAGAGGTGTTTCAAATCGCCGGCGCCTTGAAGTGAAGCGCATGCGTCACCCGTTTGGTCCGCTCTTCGTCGTCGATCTTGGCCAGAATATCGTGATAAGCGCGCACCCGATTCACAAAAAGCACCGGCTCATCGCCGCGGCAGTAACCGTACTTGGCTTTCAGATACCACTGCGGCTCGGCGAGTAACGGCAGCCGTTCTTTCACGTCGTTCCATTTATCGGGGTCTTTGCCTTGTTGCTGCGTCAGCACGCGCGCGTCTTCCAGATGCGCCGGGCCGACGTTATAAGCGGCGAGCGCGAACCACAGACGATCCGGCAGCGGAATGCGTTCCGGCACGTTGTCGATCAACTGGCGCAAATAGCGGGCGCCGCCGTCGATGCTTTGTGCCGGGTCCTTGAGATCGACGATGCCGAGCTCTTCGGCGGTATCGTGGGTCAACATCATCAGGCCGCGCACGCCGGTCGGCGAAACCTGCGTCGGGTCCCAATACGACTCTTGATAGGCAACGGCGGCGAGCATGCGCCAGTCGATGTCGTATTTTTTTGCCGCGTCTTCCATCAACTGCTGGTACTGCGGCAAACGATTCTGAATGCGATCACGGTACACCGCGAGATTGATGAAGTTCGAGCGCGCCGCCGGGCCGTAATAACGGTCGATCAATTGCGCTAGTACGCCGGCCTGGCGCTGTTCCTTTATAAAGTCGGTGGCGACGTCGTAAACACTGTTGTCCTCCGACAGCGGGAACGCCCACGCCAGCGGTTGTTGTTTGCTAAGGTCGAAGGCGACTTCCAATTCCGGAAAATATTGACGATTAACGGCGATGATGGTCGAGTCGGCGACAGTCAGTTCCAACAATCCTTCCCACACCAGCTGCAACAGATCTTCCGACGTCTTGTCGCGGCTCTCGAGCCAGCTCAGCGCCGGATGCGATTCTTGCAACGTCTGCAAGCGCTCGGCATAAAGGCTGTCGGTCGGAACTTCGATCTCGCGACCGGTCAATTCTTCGATTTTGGTCGGCGGCGTTGTACCGCTGCGATAAACCACCTGTTGACGGATTTCGTGATAGGGCGGGGTGAAACGCACTTCGCTGCGCCGCGCCTCGGTGTCGGCAATACCGGCGGCCGCAAAGTCGGCATCGCCATTGCGCAGCCGCGGCAAAATATCGGTGAATTGATCGGCAACGATGACGCGCAGCCGCACACCCAGTCGGTCGGCGAACGCCTTGGCCAGATCGTATTCGAAACCGGTCGGGCCTTCGGGGGTTTCATAATAAGTGGCGGCGCTGGTGTAGGTGAGAACGCGGATCTCGCCGGCGCGTTTGATCCGATCGAGCTGGCGGCGCTCGACCAGCGAGCAGCTAAAAAGCGCGGACAACGAAGCAAATAGGACTATTTTTGCGAGTCGGTGCAGAAAATTGCGGCCCGGCCGCTTGGCGTACGTCAGAATCCCCATCCCCATGGTTTTGAGCCTAACCTCGGTCGCCGGCTTTGTCACGATAGGTTTGTGGCCGAGGGCCATGCTTAACTTGTGATATAGGCGAGGTTTTCGTAAGCTACGCCGCTTTCCGGGGCCTGGTAAGCGTTCGGAGAGGTGGCCGAGTGGTCGAAGGCGACGGTCTCGAAAACCGTTATGTGCGCAAGCGCATCAAGAGTTCGAATCTCTTCCTCTCCGCCATTCCCGCGAAAAGATCAGCAGTCGTTCCTTCCGGAGAGGTGTCCGAGCGGTTTAAGGAGCACGCCTGGAAAGTGTGTGTATGAGAAATCGTACCGAGGGTTCGAATCCCTCCCTCTCCGCCATTTTTTTGTAGTGCCTGCCGTTGCATTTGCGCTTCGATTAGTTAGTGCATATTGGGTGCGCATCGCGCACCCAAATCAATAACGCGACCAGACATCAATACGAGCAAGGCAGACCTAGCTCGCTATCGACATTCACCCACTGAACACCTGGATGCCTTTTAGTTCATATGGCAGACTGCGGCGGGCATCCTGACGGGACAGCGGAGTAGGTGAGCAGAGGAAAAAATCAAACACGCGCCGGATTGGCGCCGCGCGCGCCCGAGACCGACATGATGGAGCAGTACGCTCGGGTCAAGGAGAAGTACCGCGACGTTCTGCTGTTTTACCGCTTTGGCGATTTCTACGAGTTGTTCTACGACGACGCCGTGCTGGCTGCACGGGCGCTCGACATTGTGCTGACGGCACGACCGCAGGGGAAAGACCGGGACCGCGTGCCGATGTGCGGGGTGCCGCATCATCGGTTGGAATTTTACCTGGCGCGCCTGATCGAGAAGGGTCACCACGTCGCGATTTGCGAACAGCTCGAAGCTCCGAGTAAGGGCCGCGGCTTGATCCGGCGTGAGGTGATCCGCGTCGTCACGCCCGGTACCTTTTACGAATCCGAACGGCAAGAAGGCGCGCTCGCGGCCTTGCGTTTCGATAGCGACCGCGTTGGTCTCGCGTTTCTGCGACTGGCGACCGGTGAATTCCTCGTGACCGATATTGGCCGCGACGAGCTGGCGGCGGTGCTCGCGCGACTGCGGCCGGAGGAAGTGCTGCTGGCGGCCGGCGATCAGCTTCCGGAGTTGCCGTTGTATCGCCCGTTCGTGGTTGAGCGGCCGGCCGAGGCGTTTCAATCGCAAGTGGCGCTGACCCGGCTTGCCGGTCACTTTGGTCGCGAGGCGATCGAGCCGCTCAAGCTGTCGGTGTTCGGGGCGTTGTCGGCGGCGGGTGCATTGCTCGCTTATTTGCAAGAAACGCAAATGGCGTTCCTGCCGCATTTGCAGGCGCCGAAGCCGTATGCCAACGAAGAGTACGTCTGGCTAGACCCGCAGACGCAACGCAATCTGGAGCTGGTCGAGAATCTGTTCCAAGGGACGACCGAGGGGACGTTGTTCTCGGTACTGCACCAAACCGCGACCAGCATGGGTCGGCGGCGTTTACAGCAATGGCTGTTGCATCCGTTGCGTGGCGTGGCGGCGATCCGCGCGCGCCAGGAAGCGGTGGCGGAGTTAGTGGCGAACCATCGCCTACGCGATGAGTTGCGCGAAACGTTTGCCGGCATTTTGGATCTCGAACGTCTAACCTCGCGTATTACCTCGGCAGTGGCCAATCCGCGCGATCTCGCGTCGTTGCGCGCGTCGATCGCGGCGCTACCGCGAGTGCGTGAGTGTCTGACGACGGTCAAGGCGCCGCTGCTTCGGCAATTGCATGAGCGACTCGATGCGTTGACGGACGTACATGCCGAGATTGCGCGGGTGCTGGTGGACGAGCCGCGTGCCGTAACGCGTGAAGGCGGCCTTGTTCGTACCGGCGTATCGACCGAGCTGGACGAGTTGCATACCTTGCAACACCACGGCAGCGGTTGGCTCACCGCCTTCGAGGCGCAAGAGCGTGAGCGCAGCGGCATCCCCAACCTCAAAGTCGGTTTCAACAAGATTCACGGTTACTACATCGAGATCACGAAGTCGTACCTGCGCGCAATCCCGCCGGACTATCAGCGTCGGCAGACATTGGTAAACGCCGAGCGTTTCATCACCGATGCGCTGCGCGAGTTCGAGACGAAGAGTTTGTCGGCGGTCGAGCGGGCGAAGGAATTGGAGTATCAGTTGTTTGTCGGCCTGCGCGATCAAGTGGCGAGCCATGCAGGTCGTCTGCGGCAGACGGCGGAAGCCTTGGGCACTATCGATGTACTGGCAGCGTTCGCGCACGTTGCGATGCTCAAGGGTTGGATTCGGCCGGAGGTGTCGGACGATTATCGCATTGCCATCGACGAAGGCCGTCATCCGGTAGTCGAAGCGCTGGCCGACGGTTTTGTGCCGAACGATTTGCACTTGGACGAAGGTAAGTCGTTCTTGTTATTGACCGGCCCGAACGCGGCCGGCAAGAGTACCTATGTGCGACAGGCGGCGGTGCTGGTGTTGCTGGCGCAGATCGGCAGCTTCGTGCCGGCGCAGCGCGCGATTATCGGCGTGGTCGATCGTATCTTCACGCGCGTGGGCGCGGCTGATTTTCTCGCGCGCGGTTTGTCCACGTTCATGGTGGAGATGATGGAGACGGCGAATATCCTGCGTTACGCCAGCCCACGGAGCTTGGTCATTTTGGACGAGGTCGGCCGCGGTACCGGCAGCGCCGATGGTCAGGCGATTGCACAAGCGGTGGCGGAAGCGCTGGCGCAAACGGTCGGTGCCAAGACATTGTTCACGACGCATTACCATCAACTCGCGGCGTTGGCGGAGCGCATTCCGACCATCGTTAATGCGCGCCTGGCGGTGCGCGAAGAGCGCGAACAGGTGACATTCCTATATAAAGTCATGCCCGGTGCTACGCAAAAGAGTTATGGCATTAACGTCGCCCAACTTGCCGGACTGCCGGCAGCGGTGGTGCAGCGCGCGGCGGCGTTGCTCGCGGAATGGGAACTGGGCACGGCGCGCGCACCAGATACTATCGGCAAACCGGGACCGGGGGTGTCTCCGGCTACCCGATCGATGGAGCATGAGGCGTTGCTGGAACGTTTACGTCAGATTGATCCGTTGCACACCACACCGATCGAGGCGTTGCAGCGCCTGGCCGAGCTCAAGGAGCTTGTGACGCACACGGTCGACAAGAACTCCAAGCGCGCGCACGAACCGGCGCGGATAACGTCGCTCACACCGAAGCCGATCAAGGCATGAGCATTCGCGTTTTATCTCCGGAAGTCCAACAACGCATCGCCGCCGGCGAAGTCGTCGACCGGCCGGCGAGCGTGCTCAAGGAATTGATCGAGAATGCACTCGATGCTGGCACGCAGAGCGTGCGCGTCGAGATTCAAGAGGGCGGGCGCCGCCTGATTCGCGTGACCGACGACGGTTGTGGCATTCCCGCCGCCGAGGTGCCGCTCGCGTTTGAACGCTTCGCCACCAGCAAGATCGGCTCGGTCGACGATCTGGCGACGGTGCGTTCATTCGGCTTTCGCGGTGAGGCACTGGCCAGCATCGCCTCGGTGACCCGCGTACGTCTGCTCACGCGCACGCGCGACACGTTGCTCGGCAGCGAAGCGCGTTTGGAAGGTGGACGGATGGTGTCGCTCGGCGAGGCCGGTGCGCCGATCGGTACGCGCTTCGAGGTGTGGGATCTGTTTTACAACACACCGGCGCGACAGAAGTTTTTGCGTAGTCTCAAGACCGAGTACGGCCATCTGTTGCGCGTGTTTACTAGCTTCGCGCTGGCCTTTCCCGAGAAACAGTTTGTCCTGAATATGGACGGTCGGGAGGTCTACAGTTTTCCGTCGGCGTCTCCGAGCGAACGCATCACCGCCGTATTCGGCCAACAGCTGACCTCGCATCTGGAAGAGTTCGACGAAGTCGGTAACTGGGGCCGGGTTTGGGGCTTCGTCGCGGCGGAGCAGGGTGGCCAGCGGCGGGTGCATCTCTACGTGAACCGGCGTCCGGTGCGTGACGCCATGCTCGCCCGTGCCGTTGCCGACGGATTGCAAGGCCTGACCGGTTTGGTGGTGTTATTTCTCGAAGTCCATGCGCCGGAGATCGACATCAACGTGCATCCGGCGAAAACCGAGGTGCGCTTTCGTCAGCCGTTCGAGATCTTCGAACGCGTGCGTCATGCGCTGCGGCGCCGCGCGCGCGTGTTCGGTAGCTCGCACCTGCAAGCCGCGGAAGACGCCGCCGGTTATAACGTGCCCGAAGGTTTCAAGCTGCTCGGACAGGTGGAAGACACGTTTCTGCTCACACTCCATGACGGTCATCTTTATGTCATCGATCAGCACGCTGCTGAGGAGTGCGTGTTCTACGAGCGGCTGCGTCAAGGAAAGGTCGGCCGTCGTGATTTGATCGCACCGCAGGTGGTGACGTTGACCGAAGACGAGCGTGCGTTCGTCGAGGCCAACGCCGAAGCGCTTGCCGCCTGTGGATTTGTGATTGAACCGTTCGGTCCGTTGGTGTTGGCGCTGCGTTCGATCCCGGAGATCGTCGCACCCAAAGAGTCGGCGCGCGTCTTTGCACAACTGCTGGCGCGCGTGCGCAGTGGGCGCGAGGAGCTGCACCAAGCTCTGTCCTGTTTGGCGGCTATGAAGGCCGGTTGGCCGCTGACGCCGGAACAGCAAGAACGGCTGATTGCCGGCTGGCGCCAGACCGCCAATCCCCATGCCTGCGCCCACAACCGCCCGGTGTATTACCGACTAGCGCTCGATGATGTCCGCCGCAAAATCGGGCGCACCGGCTTGAGCTGCGAATTCGATCAGAAAAATAATAGTAGTTGTGACTGTGCGACCGCCGTCAGTGAACGCGTGGACTGATCGCCTACGAAAATACCGGCGGCAATACAACCTATATCCGCGTTCGTCCGCCCGAAATTCCGTACTGTCCCTTGGGTTCTCACGTGATAAACTGGCGCATCGTTTATGGCGGCGAAGGTCGGTCCCCTCGGCGACAGGGTTCTGTGAACCCGGTCAGGTCCGGAAGGAAGCAGCCGCAGCAGCCGCCCTGGGTGCTGGGGTGTGGCTGGCCTGAGCCGCCACCCGATTGTTCGAAGTTTCCGAGAGGTTTTCCGAAAGGCGATGAGCTACCAGGTGCTGGCACGCAAGTGGCGCCCCCGCGCGTTCGGGGAGCTGGTCGGCCAGACCCACGTGGTGCGCCCGTTGGTCAATGCGCTCGACAACAATCGGCTGCATCACGCGTTTCTGTTCACCGGTACGCGCGGTGTCGGTAAGACCACGATCGCACGTATTCTCGCCAAGTCGCTCAATTGCGAAACCGGCGTTACCTCTAAGCCTTGCGGCCAGTGCAGTGCCTGCACCGAAGTCGACGAAGGTCGCTTCATCGATCTGATCGAAGTCGACGCCGCCTCGCGCACCAAAGTCGACGATACCCGCGAGCTGCTCGATAATGTGCAATACGCGCCGTCGCGCGGCCGTTACAAGGTATACCTCATCGACGAAGTGCACATGCTGTCGGGTCACAGCTTCAACGCATTGTTGAAAACCCTGGAAGAGCCGCCGCCGCACGTCAAATTCCTATTGGCAACGACCGATCCGCAGAAGTTACCGGTGACGGTGTTGTCGCGTTGCTTGCAATTCAGTCTCAAGCGCTTGTCGGTCGAAGAGATTGCGGCGCAGATCGAAAAGATTTTATCGGCCGAGCAGATCGAGCGCGATCCTGCCTCGGTGCGACTGGTAGCGCGCGCTGCCGATGGCAGTATGCGCGACGGTCTAAGCTTGCTCGACCAGGCGATCGCCTTCGGCGGCGGTCGTTTAAGCGAGGCCGAGGTGCGGGCGATGCTCGGTACCATCGATCATGACGCGATCGACCGAATACTGCGGGCGCTGGCGGCCGACGATGCCAGTGCGCTGCTCGCGACCGTTGCCGATGTGATCGACCATGGTACCGATTGCTCGGCATTGCTCGACGAATTACTGCAGACACTGCACCGTGTGGCGCTGACCCAAGTCGACACACGTTTTGCTGGCGACGACGAAGTCGAGCGCTTGCAAGCGCATGCGGCGGCGTTGCCGGTCGAGGACGTGCAGCTTTATTACCAAATCGCATTGTTGGGTCGGCGCGATTTGCCGCTGGCGCCGGATCCGCGGACCGGCGTGGAGATGACGCTGTTGCGGATGTTGGCGTTTCGTCCCGTCACCGACACGGTGACTAGCGGCGAACCGGCACGACCAGCGACTGCTAGCACCGCGCCGCGTGTTGCCTCCAGCATTTCTAGTAAACCTGCGGTAACAGCGGCTGCACTGCCGGTGGCAAAAGAAGCCGTAAAACGCCCAGCCATTGCCACACCGTCGCCAGCGCCGGCTGTTTTGGCTAGCGCGCCGATGATGGTGTCAGAACCGGTGGCACCTGTTGTGGTGCCGCCGCCGACTACTGCAACCGAGTCGCGCGCACCAGCAGGATCGTGGGAGGACGTCGTCGACCGATTGACGCTCAGCGGATTGGTCAAGCAGTTGGCGAACAATACTGTCTCGGAATCCATCAGCGACGATGTAATCAATCTGATCGTCGACGAGTCGTGCGCTCAACTTCTTAATAAAGAACGCGAAGCCACGCTCAAGCAGGCGTTGGAGCAACATTATGGTCGGCCGCTGAAGCTCAGCATTCGTGCCGGCCGGCCGCCGACGGAGACGCCGTCGCAATTGCGCGCACGGCGCGGCAGTGAACAGCAGCAGGCGGCAGTCGCCGCTATCAACAGCGATCCGAACATCCAGGCGTTGCGCGACAAATTCAATGCGCGCGTCAATCCTGAAACGATTCGTCCGGCGGGAAAAGTCGGCGCATAAAGACATTGCCGGTGCAAGGATGTGTCGGCCGTTTCGAAAAAGGCATGGATGACTTTTTCGAATTTTACCAGCGTATAGCGAGGCGATATGAAAGGCGGATTAGGCGGTTTGATGAAACAAGCGCAGGCGATGCAAGAGAACCTGCGTAAGGCCCAAGAACAGTTGGCGACGATCGAAGTCGGCGGCAGCGCGGGTGGCGGCATGGTGAACGTGACCATGACTTGCCGCTATGACGTGCGGCGCGTGACGATCGATCCGTCGCTGTTGCAGGACGACAAAGAAGTGCTCGAAGACTTAGTCGCGGCGGCGATCAACGACGCCGTGCGCAAAGTCGAGAAGACCACGCAGGAAAAAATGTCCGGTCTCACTGCCGGTCTCGAATTGCCGGGCGGTATGAAGTTGCCGTTCTAGCGCATGAGTAATGAGATTCCTTCGTTAGAAGCCCTGAAGCTGGCGTTGCGCCGGCTGCCGGGTGTCGGTCCCAAGAGCGCGCAACGCATGGCGTTTCATCTGCTCGAGCGCGATCGTGACGGCGCCCGGGTGTTGGCGCAGGCGCTGACCCACTCGGTCGAGCGCATCATCCATTGCCAGCGTTGTAACAACTTCAGTGAAGCCGAGCTGTGCCCGATCTGTAGCTCGCCGCGACGCGATTCGTCGTTGCTGTGCGTGGTCGAGTCGCCGTCGGATCTGGTGTCGTTGGATCAGTCCGGCGTTTATAATGGTATGTACTTTGTGTTGATGGGTCGGTTGTCGCCACTCGACGGTGTCGGTCCGGAGGATCTCGGATTGCATCGTCTCGAGTCGTTACTCGATCAAGGTCTAATCAAGGAAGTCGTATTGGCGACCAACCTGACGGTCGAAGGCGAGGCGACGGCGCATTATGTCGGCGATCTCGTCCGGCGCCGTAACATTCGTGTGACCCGCATCGCCTATGGTGTGCCGGTCGGTGGTGAGCTCGAATTCACCGACCGCAGCACGCTCGCGCGAGCTCTCTCGGGTCGGCGGGAAACTTGAATAGATAGGGTAGGGGGCCGATCGTGGCCACTGAAGAAATGGCGGTTAATTCCAGTCATAAAACGGCGTTCGTTCCTGAAACCCGTATTGGTTTTTGGTTTCTCGGTACGCAGACATGGGTCCTCAAGGTTCTGCGTGTAGCGCTAGCCGATCTAGACCGGTTATTTCCCGAGCGTCGCCCGAGCTATCCGGTGGTGCTCGACGTCGGTTGCGGGCAGGGTAAATCGTTTCGTTTGTTGCACGATCGGTTTCACCCGCAGCAATTGATCGGTATCGATGCCGAAGATAAGTGCCTGCAGTGCGCGCGCGCCGAAGCAGCGAAAGAAAACTTATCGGTCGATATTCGTCGTGGCAATGTCGCTGTGCTCGATCTTGCGGATAACAGTGTCGATTTGCTGTTTTGTCATCAGACGTTTCATCATCTGGTGCATCAGGAGCAATCGCTGCGTGAGTTTTATCGGGTGCTGAAGCCGGGTGGGGTGTTGTTGTTCGCCGAGTCGACGCGTGCGTACATTCATTCCTGGATGATTCGGTTGTTCTTTCGTCATCCGATGCATGTGCAGCGAAGCGCTGAGGAATATTTGGCCATGATCCGTGCGCAGGGCTTCGAGTTCGGTCCGCAGAATGTTTCGTTTCCGTTTCTTTGGTGGAGCCGTTCCGATTTGGGTACGTTGGAGTGGTTTGGGGTTCCACCGCCGAAGGATCGGGAGGAGACGTTGGTTAATGTGGTGGCGCGGAAGCCGCTTTAGGGATGAATCGCCCCGGTGGGGCGATGATGGTCGAGTGTAATAAATATAATCAGCGGGATGCTCCGCCCCGCAGCCCAGGGATACTTTTCTTTGCTTGTGCAAAGAAAAGTATCCAAAAGAAAGCACCCCCCGGGGTGGCGCAAAGACATCCTCCGCTTCTCACTTTTGGCTACTAACTATGTCTGGCACAACACATCCCTGTGTTGAGCCAGACGCGCGCCTCCTGCGCGCTCGAGGCCAAAAGCTCCGATGCTCGGAATGCGCCACACGGGGATTAACCGCAACAGCAACCGCAACTACAACTGCCCATTTCACTCACCCCCCACCCTAGGGCCTGTCATCAATTAATCCCCTTTGTCATACTTCTGTTCTCTCCAACTGCGAGCAAGCACAGCGGAAGATGGCCAGACGATACGGATTGCGAGACGACCAGTGGGAACGAATCAAGGATTTACTGCCGGGCCAAG
>JACQFZ010000049.1 GCA_016199745.1 Gammaproteobacteria bacterium | reverse complement strand
ACTGCATCGGGGCTGATCCTCTTTGGTTATCGTTGTACGGACTCGACAACCGTAGGATAGCGCGAGGAGGTTTCAGCCCTCTTCCTATCTTCCCGATGGATAAAGTGATTTGCTTAAAGCAGTGCCATTGGGTAGCGTCCCTTTTTTGTCTCCCTTTTTTGTCCCGCTGTACACACGCTCGACATCGACGACGCACCCGCGCGCCGTATCGTTCTTGGGGATTGGTACGAACAAGGCAGCGTACTGCGCTGCGATGCCAACGGCTGTACGCTCGACGTGCTGCCGTTGACCCGATAAAACTCTCTCAGCAGGTGTACGAAAATCCCCTCCCCGCTGTTGCGGGGGGTGAGGTGGGGTTTTCGTGAGTGTCCAGTGGACACTCACGCCGCCGAACGGGCGCGCTGACATTCGCGCGCCCCAGGCGGGAATAGTTAGGGTGTGGGTATTATCGCGTTCGACGCATTATCCGCGACTCAGAAATTCGACGGCAACGTAAACCCACGTGCCGTAATCGCCGCCGTGATCGTCGCCGACGCGCCCTGCCCCATCAAATCCAACGGAAAAGTAACGTCGGTCGCATCGGCGATCAAATTCGCTTGTGTCGACAATCCGGAATTGGCGCCGGTTAAATTGCGATCGTACCAAAAAGTCGCGCCGCCACCGTGCGTTGCATTGGTGTACTCGCATGTCGTCGTCGGCGCATAACGAATGTCCGACGAGCTGGCGCCGACTAACCATTTGCTGGCGGTCGCGTCGAACGTCAACGATTGCCGCTGTGCATAGGCCGAATAGCTATGGCTGCTCCCGGGACCGGCCCAATTACAGATCATTCCTTTAATCGAACCGTCGCTCGTTTCGATGTCATCGCCGAAACCGAAGTACGCCTCGCCGACACGCACGCCCGATACCGTATCGGTCCAGACGTTGAACATCCGCGTGTTACCGTCTAGATAGCCCGCCTGCCAGGCGAAAGCGAAATTGCCATCGAGCGTCGCTGGATCGAAACTAGCGGCGAAGCGCGAAAAATTATCGGCCCAGCCCTTGCCGGTGCCCAAACTATATTTGGCGGCAGGGTTTAACTCGTTGTCCGCATCGTACACATCGCTCGGCAAGTTGCTGGCGACTCCGCAGAAGTTGCCGATGCGCTGAGAGATCGTCATCTCCGTGCTCGAACGCTCGTACTTCACGGTGCTCGCCGCCGTCACCGGCTTTGGCGACACCCCTTGGCAGTTACCGGCGTCGTTCGTGCCTTCGGCCGTGAACTGCAACGTGCCGCTGTAAACGCCGGTGCTGGTTTCGGTGTTCGACAACGACAACGTCACCGGGAACGTGCCGGCGATCGGCGTCGTTACCGTTACGTCGAGCGCCAACGTATAAGTCCAGGTGCCGCCGTCCGTGCTGCGCGCGAGTGTCGCGGTGGTGAAGCTGATCCCGCTCAACCCCAACGCATTCATCGGCGTCAACAGATTGGCAGATGCACCGGCCGCCGGCGTCAGGCTATTGGCAAACGCCACTCGCCGCATCCCCGCCAGTATCAATAAGCTCGTATGAATACGGCGCTTGGCGCCGCGCATCTTTAGATTGAGCTGCTCGGCGGCGCAGGCCGTGGTATCGCTGGTGACGGTTTCGGCCCAAATACCCAAATCGCCGCTCGGCAACTGACCGCTGTTAGGCGTGCCTGCCTGCGGATGGTCAACGTAATTCATCGTCGGGCCGTAGCAGTTGGCATTTCCGCCGTCGGACTCGAACAAGTAAGCCGAATTCAATGCCGTCGCCAGCGCTACGTCACCGGACAAAATATCGTCGAGCAAGGTGACGAACGCTTCATGCTCGCTGGGATCACCGGCGGCCGCATAGGTATCGGCGATGAACATATCGTTGGGCATCGCATGCGCTAATGCGCGCCATTCTCCTTGGCGCAGCAAACGCCAAGCGAGCTGCGTTTTCTCCGGCCAACGCATCTGCTGCCACCCGTCCAAACGGGCGACACTGGACGACGACCCCGACGCCAATGGCGAAGCAACACTCACGCCGGCGGGGAAGCCGGTACTGGCTGTCGAGGAGCCACTGGAACTGTGATGATTACAGGCCGTTAGAACGGCGACGAGAATAATGCTGGGTACTGCAAACTTGAGCGTCATTGTGACGAGTCCCTTCTGTGAGTTGTCCTTTCCTCATCCGCCTTTTTCCATAACCGTCGGAACGGCGATGAGGTCCCAACATATTCCCAACCGTCACAGCACGTACTGCCTATAGGTTAATGAGCTTGGGAATTACGTGGGATTAAGTATAGTTCGCGCTAGCGCGGTGCAATGACGAAAGCCCCGGGATTGATTGAGCGGCCAAAAATGGCTGAACTGTTTATGGTCCCGGCGACACCTGGCGCAAAGCCACCCCCCTCTCCCCTTGCGGGAGAGGGGCCGGAGGGAGAGGGGTGGTTATACAAACACACGTTAAGTGTGTCCGCGAAAACTCCGCCTCACCTCCCGCAAGGGGAAAGGGAGACGCAAGGATAACCTTCTGGATAAGTTCGTGGGCGAAGGAGCGAGACACGACGCTACAGCGTCGGTATAAAAGGAATCTCTTGCAGCACCGGGCTTGATGTCCGCCGGCTTTATATTTTTGTATCGCTCTAGCGACAATGAAATGTCTTGCTGTCGCCCCTCTCAGTCAACCAACGGCGGTCCATTCATCCACCAGCTCATTTACACCCGACGTGATCCGGCACTCCCAAGCCAGAACTTCCAAAATTCCGTCGCGACAACCAATGACAAAGTGTTTCGCTTTTTTCAAAACATCGCTCTCGCCTAACTCAGCCACCCAGGACGATTGCTCCACGACAAATAACGCTCCGTGAGCAGGCAGCGCTGCAACGATAGTCGCTGCACATTCCGTCGACGTAAATTTCCACGCTTGAATGGATTTGAATTCGAGAATCCATGTCGCTCCGGATTCTTCTTCGACCTTCAGCTTTAACCCATCTTTACCGATATTCAGGTAGCGACGATCGAGTGCTCTGGGCCGATCTGCAGTAATAGACGTTTGCCAATGGACAATGCGCATAGTGTTGTTCGATCAGAGTTGGGACGGTTTATTTTGAGTCGGATATATGACTTTCTTCTTAATCCATGGTGGGACGGAGGTAGCGGTTGCAAGTTCATTTTAAGAACCCTCTGCAACCAGCCCCTCCCATTTTGCAATATCCGTGCCCACAGCTTTTCTTGTTCTGAAAACCGTCACTTTGTAATTTTTTGTGAGCCAATCCGCTCAATCTCAATCCTCGTCCAAGCGAACGCTGCCGGCAGTTGGAAATATTTGAGCCTAGCGCTTTTAATTTCCCTAACGCTTTCAGGCCGTTTTTAGTTTAGCCACAACGACTAATTACTCGTACTCCGAACCCACTTCGCCCGCCGGTTCTTGCCGTCTGCCAACACGTCCGGCGTTAACGTCATAGCTAAAACTTCAACAGTCTTCTTTGCTGAAATCAAACCACTTTCCGACGCCAGTGTGTACCATTTAAAGGCCTCCGCTAAATCGCGATTGCCATTTTCATCGCTGGAATAGAAGGTTCCCAAATAATATTGCGCCTCAGAGGCACCTCGATTCGCCGCTTTATGGATGAAATCGAGCCCCTTCGCCTGGTCGATATCGACAAGATCGCCGTCCAGATAAGCGGTGCCGAGATAGTAGGCCATCTGGGTTCGACCCCACCACAGACCATTAGCCGTGGTCTTCGATGACCGATACAGAACTTTTGGTGCGGATCCGTTAGCCAACGCGAACGATTCCATTTGCTTGATGATGTCGGCAAAAAAAACATTCACTGCTTTCTCGGCCGCCAATTTTTCTTCCCCCGCCGGAACTGCGGCGAGCAGGTAGTCAGCATGAACGCGCATCGCCGCAAAAGGATAAGCGCCCGTCGCCAACTTCGACGAATACCGCACCCGCAACAAATACTCGTCTAATTCGGTCAACTCCTGGCCGTTGTAGTAGTAGCTCAACACGGTCTTGAAATAGGGGTGCCCGTTAATTCCAAGCAGATGCATTGCCTCGTGCTGCATGCAGTAATCGACTAAGTTGGCGTACAGCTCTATTTTGGCGCCGACGATATATTGTTGCTGCAGTTTGCCACCCGAGGTGGCACAAGCGTGCTGGTCGAAGTACTGCCGACCCACACCGTTGCGGAATTCGACCTGCACATTCGCCTTTTCGCTGGCATCTACCTCAACGACACGAATACCGGCAACATCGGCGACATGCTGCAAATGATGCAAGGCACGTGGGCGATAGTAATCCACCGAGTATCCATAAAAATAAACCCGGATGTCTTCCTGCCACTTGTAGCTATAGGCCGGATAGCCGTTCTGTAGCCAAATGCTTTCCCAGGCGACTTGAAGCAGATCGGAAATGTTTTTCGACGTTACCGCTAGACCGCGGGGGAGTACGTCATCAGCAATCGGCTCGCATGTTTTGCCGTCAGCTTCTGAAACTTGGACGGCGTTGCAATCGCCCGATTCGGCAGCAAACGAAAAACCGGGCGCCATCAACAACGCCGTTAGCATTGCTGCTGACAAACCAGCACGGATGCTCGTAATAACGCTCACACAGGTACCTCACGAACTTGAGTTGAATTGCGTGCACAGCAAACATCAACGCGCATGAAAACCGCTGCGTGTGTTGGCGCACTTTGGTTTCTACCGGGAGGAAAACACTGACGCATTCACCGCAAGGGTGATGCGTCATCACATCCTTTAATTGTTCGTCACGGCGTAGTCTTTTTTGTTATTTAAACGCCGCTCCCAGTCGCCACTCTAACCCGCGGTGGGTATGTGGGCAAGGCAGATTTACATCTAGCGCCAGAGCCGCCTGGACGACCAGCTTCTGCCTGTCTGACGTTGATACTTTTTATGCCGCCGACCGCAATTCCGCCGCCAATTTTTCGCACACTTCCTTTGCATCGCCGAACACCAACGAACAGTTGTCCTGGTAGAACAACAGATTGTCGACGCCGGCGTAGCCCGGCTTCATCGAGCGGTTGACGAACAGGATGTGCTTGGCGCGGGCGACTTCGAGGATTGGCATGCCGTAGATCGGGCTCGACTTGTCGGTTTTGGCGGCGGGGTTGGTGACGTCGTTGGCGCCGACGACGAGGGCGACGTCGGCGGTGGTGAACTCGGGGTTGATCTCTTCCATTTCGAACACGTGGTCATAAGAGACGTCGGCTTCGGCGAGCAGCACGTTCATGTGGCCGGGCATGCGGCCGGCGACCGGATGGATGGCGAATTTCACTTCGACGCCCTTCTCTATCAGGATTTCCATCACTTCTTTAAGCGCGTGCTGTGCTTGGGCGACGGCCATGCCGTAGCCGGGCACGACTAAGACCTTGGACGCATTGGCCATCAGGAACACGGCGTCTTCGACGGCGGCGGTCTTTACGCCTTTGCCGGCGGCCGAGGCAGCGACGCTTTCACCGCCGGTGTCGCCGCCGAAACCACCGAGGACGATCGAGATAATCGAACGGTTCATCGCTTTCGACATGATGTACGACAGGATCGCGCCAGAGAAACCGACGAGTGCGCCGGTGACGATCAGCAAATGGTTGCTGAGCGTGAAGCCGGTGGCGGCGGCGGCCCAACCGGAATACGAGTTCAGCATTGAGATCACGACCGGCATGTCGGCGCCGCCGATGGGCAGGATCAGCGTAACGCCGAGTACGGCAGCGACCAGGCACAGCGCGATCAGCGAAACAAAGTGATGATGAGCGACGAAATCAACGCCGAGGCCGAACATCACTAGCGCGATCGCGAGATTGAGCAGGTGTTGGCCGCGGAACACTACCGGATTACTCGGCAACAGTGCCTGCAGCTTGCCGAAGGCCATCAACGAGCCGGTGAAGGTGATGGCGCCGATAAAGGCACCGACGAAAATTTCGCTCATCAAAACTTTCGACAGCTCGCCGTTACGCGCATGCGTTAGATAAGTGCCGATGGCAACGAGCGTCGCGCATAGACCGACGAAGCTGTGCAACAGTGCCACCAGCTGCGGCATCGCCGTCATCTTTATCTTCAGCGCGAGCGTGGTACCGATGATGGCGCCGCCGAGCACGCCAACGACGATCCAGGTGTAGTTCTTCACCTCCGGGTTCAGCAGCGTCGCGACCACGGCGATTACCATGCCGGCGATGGCGTACCAGTTACCGCTACGGGCTGATGAAGGATGGGTCAGTCCCTTGAGTCCGAAGATAAAAAGCGCGGCGGCAACAAGATAGGTCAACGCAAGCGTGTCGGTGGTGAGAGTCATTACGTTCTCCGGTTCATTCTTTCCTTAACCCCCTCTCCCCAAAGGGGAGAGGGGACGTTTGTATGGAAGTTTCGCGCGCCCTACTTTTTCTTTTTGAACATGGCGAGCATGCGCTGCGTTACCGCGAAGCCACCGAAGATATTGATCGATGCCAACAACACAGCGACGAAGCCGATGACTTGAATCGGAATGCTGTCTTCAGCGGCGCCGGATACCAAAATGGCGCCGACGATGACGATGCCGGAGATCGCGTTGGTTAGCGATATCAGCGGTGTGTGCAACGACGGCGTGACGCCCCAGATAACGTAGTAACCGATAAAGCACGCCAACACGAATACGTACAGCGCGACGATCGCTCCGCTCATGATTGCGCTCCTGCCCGCTGCTTCGTCATCTTCGAGGTCTCCGCCTTCACTTGACCTTGGTGAGTCATTAACGTCTTCGCCGTAATTTCGTCCGCCAAGTAGTCCACCTTGCAGCGCCATAGCTTGTCGTGCTGTTCGATCGCGAGCTGCAAAAAGTTGTAGACGTTGCGTGCGAAGAAACTGCTGGCGTCGGTCGGCATGCGCGATGGAAAGTTAGTGATGCCGCAGAGCACGACGCCATGCTTGATCACGACCTTGTCGGCTTCGGTCAACGGGCAATTACCGCCGCTGCCGGCGGCAAGATCGACGATCACCGCACCGTCGCGCATGCCTTTGACGGCGTCTTCGGTGATCAGCACCGGCGCCGGCCGGCCGGGGATTTGCGCAGTGGAGATAATGATGTCGGCTTTCTTCAGCTCTTCGGTCAGCAGTTGCTGCTGGCGCTTCTGCGCGTCTTCCGACAGCTGCTTGGCGTAGCCGCCGCTGCCGGCACCGGATTCGCCGAGATCGAACTCGATGAACTTGGCGCCGAGCGACAGGATTTGTTCTTTCACTTCCGGGCGCACGTCGTACGACCACACTTGCCCACCGAGGCGGCGCGCGGTCGCGATCGCCTGCAAGCCGGCGACACCGGCGCCGAGCACGACTACGCGCGCCGGTTTGGCCGAGCCGGCCGACGTCATCATCATCGGAAAGAAACGGCCGTAGAGCGTTGTCGCTTCGAGCACCGCGCGATAACCGGCGATGTTCGCCTGCGACGACAACACGTCCATCGATTGCGCACGCGAGATACGCGGGATCGACTCCAATGCGAAGGTATCGATTCCTTGCTGCGCCAGCGCATCGAATGTGCCGTCGTCGACAAACGGATCGAGCAGGGCAATGAGCACGGCGCCGCGCTTTAGCTGGCGAATCTCGTCGAACGAAGGTTTTTGGACTTTACAAACGATGTCAGCAGCGAATGCCGCTGCCTGCGTGACGATCTCGGCGCCGGCGCTGCGATAAGCCTCGTCGTTAATAAAGGCCTGCTTGCCGGCGTCATGCGCGACTGCCACTTCTATACCCGCCGTCCGCAGCTTGCGTACGGTCTCCGGCGTCGCGGCAACGCGCGCCTCGCCCGCGGCGGTCTCACTAGGAACACCTACCCGCATCTGGTTCTCTCCTGGCTGATGCCGGACTGACGGCCCGGCGGCAAAGCGACGCTAAGTCTGCCAGCGGTGAATCGGATTTACCACGGGTGCGATGCAATCTTACTGGCAAGTGAGGTAATGGCTTTGAATTCACATAACGAGATTGATGACGCGTGTATGACAATTGCGCCAGGACTTTGTCAGCGAAGCCTGCCTAGTGTCCCGGTTCATTAATTCGTTTATTAAATGTAGGGTGCGCCCTGCGCACCGATCGACAGAAAACGGTGCGCAAGGCGCACCCTACATTTATTTGATCTAAAGCGAGTCGGCTAGGAGGGTGTTAGCCTCGACGCGCGCCCACCAGGCGCTAACCGCGCTATGCGCCTGCGGCAGATGCAGGCCGAGCTTACTGCGGCGCCAGAGCACATCATCGGCGTCGCACGCCCATTCAACATCGCGCAGATAAATCAGTTCCGCTTCGTACAAACCCGGCGCAACTTCCGGTCCGAGCTCATGCACCGAGCGCGCCTTGCGTAACACTCGATCCAGCCGAGTGCCGTAAGCGCGCGCCAATCGATAGCGCAACGCTTCCGGTAACCACGGGTAGCGCGCACCGACGTCGGCCAAAAACCGATCGAAATCGGCATGTGCAATATCGCCGCCGGGCAACGGCACGCCGGCGGTCCAATCGCGCGCCTGCTGACCGAGCACCGGCAACAATTTGGCGAGCGCTTCTTCCGCCAAGCGCCGGTAAGTCGTGATCTTACCGCCGAACACCGACAACACCGGCGCGCCTTGGGTATCGAGCTCCAACCAATAATCGCGCGTCACACTCGCGGCGTCGGCGGCGGCGTCGTCCAACAACGGACGTACACCGGCATAAGCGCGTACGACATCGGCCGGGCCGATAGTCTTATTAAAGTGGCGGTTGAGCTCGGTGCACAGATAACGAATTTCGTCGGCACTGATCGCGACATCGGCCGGATCGCCTTGATAGTCGACATCGGTCGTGCCGATCAAGGTGAAGTCGCGCTCATAGGGAATAACGAACGTGATGCGTCGATCCGGATTTTGCAGAACGTAGATATACGGATGATCGAACAACTTGCGGACAATGATGTGACTGCCTTTTATCAGCCGAAGCCGATGCGCCGCCGGCACTCGTAGCTGCTGCGTCAACAAGCTACCCACCCACGGCCCAGCGGCATTGACCAATGCACGTGCCGAGACGCTACTTTCGGTGCCGCTGCGTCGATCTTGTAAGCGCACCTGCCAGCAATCGTCACTGCGCTTGGCGCCGATGCAGCGCGTACGCGTGCGCACCACGGCGCCACGTTCATGCGCATCCAACGCATTCAGCACGACCAGCCGGGCATCGTCGACACAGGCATCCGAATAAACGAACGCCTTGCCGCTATTGACGCGCAACAACTGACCGGCCGGATGGCGGTCGAGTCGCACGCCTTGCGAGCCCGGCAACAATTCACGCTTGGCCAGGTGGTCATACAGAAACAGGCCGATGCGAATCAGGAACGACGGTCGCATCGAGCGATCGTGCGGCACGACGAAGCGCTGCGGCCAAATGATGTGCGGCGCCGCCCGCAATAACACTTCGCGTTCTTGCAACGCCTTACGCACGAGACGGAATTCGTAGTACTCCAAATAACGCAGACCACCGTGGATCATCTTGCTGCTGGCGGACGACGTGTGCCGCCCGAGATCGTCCTGCTCTACCAACATGACACGCAGGCCGCGGCCTTGCGCGTCGCGAGCGATGCCGACGCCATTGATACCGCCGCCGATGACGATAAGGTCGTAGTCGGTTCGTGTGGATTCGGGCATTGGGTTTTGCGTCATCGTTATTGCAACAATCGCGGCAATTGCCGCATATCCGAAAACGTGACGACCGCACCGGCGTCCAGCAACGGTTGCGATGAATTGGCAGCGGCGTAACCGAACACCGTCATACCGGCGGAAACACCGGCGGCCACGCCGGTAGCGGTGTCCTCAACGACGGCGCAACGCTCGGGCGCGCAACCCATGACGCGCGCGGCTTGAAAATAAATATCCGGCGCCGGCTTGGTACGCGGCACTTCGGTACCGCAAAACACGCGGCCATCGAATAACGGGAACAGACCGGCACGCTTCAAGGATAGCTCGGTCTTCACACGGTCGGCGCCGGACGCTACGCAAAACGGCAGGTCGAGCGTCGCCAACACGTCGTGGATGCCGGCGACCGGTTGCACTCGCACATCGAGCGCGGCGTTGCGGCGGGCGACGAACGATTCCAAGAAATCGGCCGGTAACGGCCGGCCGATTTGACGTTCAATGTTGCCGAGCTCGTCGCGCACTAGACGGCCGACGAATCGTTCGATCGTTTGTTCGAGGCTGATGCGCCAGCCGAGCTCGTTCAACATGGCAGCCAATACGCCCTGGGTGATGGGCTCGCTGTCCACTAATACGCCGTCGCAATCGAAAACGATTAGATCGAAGTTGGTCATAAAATAATTTCACTGACGTAGAACAATTCACTTTCTGTCCGCTCCCTCCCCCTCAGGGGAGGGTTGGGGCGGGTTTATGAGCTACATCGAAACCCATCCCCACCCTGCCCCTCCCCTTGAAGAGGAGGGAACCTACAAACGACCACCGAGGTTCGTAGGCAAAGGACCTCCTCAATTAAAACTACAGAACCCGTTTACGCACCTGCGTCACGACAACTTCGGCGATAACAACCACCGCGAAGATCGCCACCAATACCATCGCCACTCGCTGCCACTGAAATAAATTCAACGCCGTGTCGAGCGCCATGCCGATTCCGCCGGCGCCGACCAAACCGAGTACCGCCGATTCGCGCACATTGATGTCCCAGCGCAGCAGCACGATCGACCAAAACGCCGGCTTGATCTGCGGCCAGTAACCGTACCAAATTTGCGCGCCCTTACCAGCACCGGTTGCTTCCAACGCCTCGATCGGGCCGCGCGGCGTTTGTTCGATCGCTTCGCCCATCAACTTGCCGACGAAACCGATCGAACGAAAGGCGATGGCGAGTGTGCCGGCAAGCGGCCCGGGGCCGAAGACGGCGACGAACAGCAACGCCCAAATCAACGAATTGACCGAGCGCGTCGACACCAACACCAGGCGCGCGACCGCGTTCAGCATGCGGTGACGCGTCAAGTTGCTCGCGACCAAAAGACCGAACGGTACTGCCAACAGCATCGACAGCAACGTGCCGAGACTAGCGATGTGCAAGGTTTCCACCAACGCGGCGTGCACACCATCGGCGTAATAAGCCCAATCGATCGGCCACATGCGCTGTAGCAGATCACCCATTTGTTCCGGCGCGTCGTACAGAAACTCCGGGATCACTTCGATAGTGCGCAGCGATTGCACGATGGCGGCGGCCATCACGAGCCAGACGGCGAAACGCAGCAGCTTTTGCGCCAACGTGTGCCGTTGCCACAGGCGTTCGTTCAACGGAGCGGAATGGTTCATCGACGCAGCAGCCTCAGACATGGAACACCTTCTTTACCGCGTTCACTAACACCTCGCCGATGAACACCAGCGCAACGATGGTCGCGAGAATGGTGAACACGAAATCGTAATCGAACCGCTGGAACGCGGCGAACAAGGCACCACCGACGCCGCCGGCACCGACAATGCCGACCATGGTCGAGTTACGCAGATTCGAATCGAGCTGGTAGGTCGAGAAGCCGACGAAGCGCGGCAACACCTGCGGCAACACACCGAATAAAATTACGTTCATGAACGACGCGCCGGTAGCGCGCACCGCCTCGACTTGCTTGGCCGAGATCTCTTCGATCGCTTCGGCGAACAGCTTGCCGATAAAGCCGACGGTGGCGACCATCAGCGACAGCACACCGGCAAGCGCACCGAAGCCGACCGCCTTGACGAACAGAATGGCGACGATCACTGGATGCAACGAGCGACACAGCACGACCAAGGCACGCGCGGTCCAGGTAACGCCGGCCGGCATCAGATTGCGCGCGCCGAGTAAACCGATCGGCAGACTAATGATGATGCCGGCGGCCGAAGCGAGCACGGCGATCTGCAAGCTTTCGCGAATGCCGGACCACAAGATGTCGAGCTTACTCACATCCGGCGGGAACATGCGTCCCAAAAATTTCGCGCCGTTGTCGAGACCGGTGACGAAACGTGCCCACGAGAAGTCGAGCTGAAAGATGGCGTACAGCGCGTACAGCAAAATCGCCAATGCGGCTAGCCGCGCACCGACGCCGGCACGGAATGCTTGAGTTGGCCGATCGGCGACGATGGCGTTCACGCGAGCCAACCTTCGCCGCCGTAAATTTGCTTCAAGATGGTGTCGGTTAAACCCTCGGCGCGACCGTCATAGACGACAACGCCGTTCGCCATGCCGACGATACGATCGGCGAAGCGCTTCGCCAACTCGACGTCGTGAATGTTGACGATTACCGGAATACCGTGCGCCCGCCCCTGCTCGCGCAACAGCGTCATGATTTCCACCGACGTCTTTGGATCGAGCGACGAGGTCGGCTCGTCGGCCAATAAAATTTTCGGCCGCTGCATCAATGCCCGGGCGATGCCGACACGTTGGCGCTGGCCACCGGACAAGGCGTCGGCACGTTGATTGACGAAGTTACTCAAACCAACCGTATTGAGCAGATCGAACGCGTAGTCGACATCAGCCTGCGGAAATTTCCGGCGCCAGGCATTCCAGGCGCTACAGTAGCCGAGACGGCCGGTCAATAAGTTCTCCATCACCGTCAACCGCTCGACTAGGTTGTACTCCTGAAACACCATGCCGATCTGTCGACGACTGGCACGCAACGCACGTCCGCGCAGGAGCGCTAGGTCCTGACGCTGACCATTGGTGCCAAACCAGATTGCGCCGCCGGTGGGATCGACCAGACGATTGATGCAGCGAATCAACGTCGATTTACCAGTGCCTGACGGACCGATGATGGCCGTCATACCGGCGCCGTCGATGGCGAGATTGATCCCTTTGAGAATGGGGTGGCCGGGTTTGTATTCTTTCACCAGGCCTTGAATTTCGAGAGCGTGTGCCATGGGCTCAACTCGAAGGGTTAGGGTTTTACTTTCTTATTCCCTCTCCCCGCAAGCGGGGAGAGGGAATAACGTACTATTTCTTCGCCGCTTCCTTCTCGTACGCCGCGCGGTTGAATTTCTCACCGCCGCTCTCGGCCACGTGGCGCACCAACTCCCAATCCTTTTGGTAGCTGATCGGCACGAACCGATCGGCGCCGCCGAACGCCTTCTTCATCTCTTCCGGATAACGGAAATCGAAGAAACACTTCAGCATCTGGTCGCGGAACTTCGGCTCGAGATCATGCGCATAAGCGAACGACTCGGTCGGAAACTTCGGACTCTTATAAAGGATGCGGAAGTCGTCTTCCTTGATCGCACCACGACCGGCCATGCGATAGAACACGTCGGACGCGACCGCGGCGGCGTCGTAGTCGCCGGAGTTCACGCCGAGGATCGACTGGTCATGCTTGCCGGAGAACAACACTTTGTAGTCCTTGTTCGGCATCAACCCTTCCTTCGGGAACAACGCCATCGGCGCCAAGTGTCCCGAGTTCGACGACGGCGACGTATGCGCGACCTTCTTGCCCTTGAGATCAGTGAGCTTCTGGAACGGGCTGTCTTTGCGCACGATCAACAGCAGGTTGTAGCCCTGCCCTTCCGTTTCCGTGCCCTTGATCGCGAACGGCACAGCACCGGCGATGTTGACCGCGAACGCCGTCGGCCCGGTGGAGAAGCTGCCGACGTGCAAGCGACCGGCGCGCATCGCTTCGATCTCGGCGGCGTTGCTCTGCACTTGGAAGAAGACGACGCGCTTACCGGTGCACTGACTGAGGTAATCCGTGAACGGCTTGAACACCTTCTCGTACACCGCCGGATCTTCGACCGGCGTGTATGTGAACACCAGCGTGTTCGGGCTCTTGAACTGCTTCGGCTCGGTCGGCGCGTCTGCGACTAAATCTTTATCGACATCGCAGTACTGCGAGTCGAGATCGCCGCGATTCGGACAATCAGCACCGGCGAACCCGAGCACCGGCATGAGTAGTGCCAGACTCGCGATAAATAATTTATGGAACGACATGGCAGACCTCCAAATAACTACAACAATTAAAATTTCAGACGCGTACCGACAGTGACGATCTTGATGTCTTCGAAGCTAGCGCCCGGTCGGTCGAGGCTGTGAACCTTAGCGCCGGTGTAGAACTCCGCCCACTTGCCGATCTGGTAGACATAACCTACACCGACAACCGTCGACTCATCGCCGACGGCAGCGAAGTCCTCGCCCTTGGCATAGTCCACGGCCACGGCATGATCACCGAATTTATAACCCAGCTTCACGTATTTCAGCTTGGAGTCGCGCGGTGTCGTCGCTTCGTCCTTGACGTTGGAGTAAGCGGTGGTCACGTTTAAACCAAACGGCGCTAACCACGAAATCGAGCCACCGAAGGTTTTTTCCGATCCTTTGAACGACGCTGCCGACGTCGTCGGATTAGTATCTTCCTTCGAATAACCGATTGCCCCCGCCAGCTTGCCACCTTCACCGTATTCGGAGGCGAACGTCAGGGCCGCTTCGTTAATGGTGTCGGCCTTGGTTCCGTTGCTAATCGCCAACTTCACCGGACCGAAGGCCGGCGTATCGTAGCGCAAGCGATCGTAACGGCTTTCGAAGTCCTGCTGGTTGATAGTGCTTAAGATGGACGGACCGGCGGCACCGGCCGACGTCATGAAGGTCAACGCACCGCCGAGATCGGCAACCGCCACAGATTGGACGACGTTCGTGCCGGACAGATCGACCTCGGTACCGCTGTCAGCGGCGCCGGAGCCTTGACCGATGGAGACTTTACCGAAATTGCCGCTGAAGTAAGCCTCGAGGATGCGCTCTTTCAAACCTGGGTCGGAGGTCTTGTTTCCTTGGGTCACCGCTTGCGACGAGTTGGAAACATATTCGAATTCCAACGTCACCCCCGCCTTCACTTCCGGGACCACGTCTTCCGAACCGGTGAAGCGGAAGCGGGTCGTACTCATCTGGTTATCGACGTGATGCAACTCGGACTGAACGCTATCGTCGGCCCACATCAACGCGCGGTCGACTTGACCGGACACCTTCGCCTCGAACGCATATACGGAAGTACCGCTGGCGCACAATGCGGCGCCGATTGCCGCCGTCAGAAATTTCATATTCATGACCATCCTCCTGCACGAGTTGTTATCGAGGTGTGAACTGTTCCGTTCCGCGTTGTTGCTTCCTTGAGTCCGATTGGTGCGGGCTATTCCCGAACGGTGCGTGAGTCTAAGTCGGAAGAAAATTACGAGCGATGCGGGCATTGGCCGAAAACCGGCTTTTCTGGCAATCGTCTTTCAGCAAGCTGTCAGTTCGCTGTCATCGATCCGCTAAATTTTGGTGCGAGCCGGTGCTTGCCGAAGGTGCACAATCGGGTACGCTTGGACGATATGAAAATTCTATTGGTCGAAGACGATCCCGATATGTCGAAGGCGCTGGCACGTGCGCTCGAGAAACGCGGCTTTGAAATCACTTGCTGCTTCGACGGTGTAAGCGCGTTAGGCCTTATCAAGGAACGCAGCGCCGATGCCATCGTGCTTGATCTCAACATTCCCGTGCTCGACGGCTTGCACTTGTTGCAACGCGTGCGCACGCAGGGCATCGACACACCGGTGCTGATCCTCACCGCCCGCGGCGCGGTCGGCGATCGTATCGCCGGCCTCAATGCCGGCGCCGACGATTACCTGCCCAAACCGTTCGATCTAGAAGAGCTGGAGGCGCGCCTACGCGCATTACTGCGACGCGTGCGCGGCGGCGACATTGTTCAATGCGGCGAGCTGCGGTTGGAACGAAGCTCCGGTGCGTTCTATCGCGGCAAGGAACCGCTGGAGCTGACACCGCGCGAGCATGCATTGCTGAAAGTGCTGGCGGAAAATTCCGGGCGTGCGGTCACCAAAGAACGCTTGCTACGGCTGGTATTTCCGAACGAAGAAAATCTACAGATGGAAGCGGTCGAAGTAGTGGTCTATCGGCTGCGTAAAAAACTCGCCGACACCGGCACCGAAATCATGACGCTACGCGGACTCGGCTATCTGCTGCGGCCGCAACCCAAGACGGACAACGATACATGATCGGCCTACGCCGACCGCGGTCGGTGCGCACTTACCTGCTCGCCTGGATCATCGCGCCGATCGCTGTGTTCATCGTCATCGACACCGTCACGCTCTATCGCGATGCGCTCGATTCCGCCAACGCCGCCTACGATCGCATGCTCATTGCCTCGGCCCATTCGATCGGTGATCTGCTGAAGATCGAGGATGGCGAGCTGGTGGTTACGTTACCGCACGCGGTGCTGGAAATCATGGAAACCGGCAGCACCACACCGATGGTGTATCGCGTCAGCGACTTCGACGGCTTCTTTCTCGCCGGCTACGACGATTTTCCGAAATACACCGGCGCGCCGCGACCGCACGCGCAGTATCCGTCGCTGGTCGATTTGTACAACGATCAATACCACGACAAAGCGGTGCGCGTCGCCGCGCTGTATCAGCCGGTGGCCAGCAATACCGAGCGCGGCTTCGCGTTGGTACAGATTGCCGAATCGCTCGACAACCGCGAACGTATCGCCCAACACATCTTGCGCGATACGCTGCGACGGCAGGCGGTGCTCGTTACCAGCATCGCGTTCGTCATACTGCTCGTGGTCTCAATTGCGCTACGGCCGATCGTGGCACTACGCAATCAATTGGATCAGCGGCGCGACAATGATTTGTCACCGCTATCGGCGCCGACGGCGCCACGCGAGCTGCAACCGATGATCGCCGCATTGAACGAGCTGATGGGACGTTTGCAACGTTCGCAGGAACAACAGAAGCGCTTCATCGCCGACGCTTCGCATCAACTGCGCACGCCGCTGTCGGTACTGAAAACGCAATTGCAATCGGGTCTGCGCGGTGACGTAGCTTCACCGGTAGTCATGCAAGAAATGGCCGGCACCGTCGAACGCGCCATTGCCCTGGCAAATCAATTGTTGTCGCTGGCGAAAGTCGAGCAACTGCGCGGCACGGGAATGCGCGAAGTCTGCAACCTGGCGGCGCTCGCGCGCGAAGTTGCGGTCGAGCTATCACCGCTTATCAGTGAAAAGAACTTGGACTTCGAGCTCGATGTGGAAGACGCATGGTTATCGGGACATCCGTGGATGGTCAGCGAGCTGATTTCGAACCTACTGCTAAATGCGATTCGGTATACACCCGCGCAATCGAAGATCGGCGTGCGTGTACAAGTCACCGCCGATTCAGTGGCGCTAGTGGTTTGGGACAGCGGCCCGGGCGTCGCCGCCGATCAGCGTGAGCGTGTGTTCGAGCCGTTCGCCGCCGCCCACGGCACGAAAGGCGTCGGCCTAGGATTAACGATTTGCCGCGAGATCGCGGCATCGATGAACGCCAGCATTACGCTGGAGAACCGCCTCATGGACGATCATGTTGCCGGTCTTGAAGTCCGGGTGAATTTTCCACGAGCAGAAACGCCAGCATAACGTTCGGACAAACAAACGGGAGGTGATGTATGCAAGTATCGAAACTTGTCGTATTTGGCCTGATGCTAATCGCACCGCTGCTGGGACATGCCGAGGAACGATGCCGCTACCGCGGCGACTTGGACAAGCCCTATTGTGATAAAGATCGCGACTATGTCGCCGATACGCCAACGGAACCAACGAAGCATCAAAACCCCAACACCCTCGCTTTCAGTTGGACACCGGTCGAGAACCCGGCGATCTACCGCGAGCTACTAACGCCTTTCACCGAGCATTTGGCCAACTGTACCGGCCGCAATGTCGTCTTCGTGCCGGCGCAATCGAATACGGAAGAGATCGAGCTGATGCGTACGGGGCGTTTGCATATCGGTTCGTTCTCTACCGGACCAACCTGGTTCGCCGTGAACATCGCCGGTGCGGTGCCGTTCGCTGTAAAAGGTACCGCCGAAAAATTTCAGGGTTACAGCATGCTGCTGATCGTGCGCAAGGACAGCCGCTTCCAAAAGATCACCGATCTGAAAGGCAGCCGCATTGCCCACACGTCACCCTCGTCCAATTCCGGCAACCTGACACCACGCGCACTCCTACCGAAACAAGGCCTAACACCGGACAAGGACTACACCGTGATTTTCTCCGGCCGCCATGACAGTTCGGTGCTCGGTGTGCAATCGGGTGAATACGATGCGGCCGCCGTTGCCTCCGATGTATTCCACCGCATGGTGGCCCGCGGGCAAATTAAAGAGGATGAGTTCCGTACGCTATACACCAGCCCGTGGTTCCCGACCGAATCGCTGGTATATGCCCACGACCTGTCGCCGACACTACGTGACCGCATGCTGAAGTGTTTCTACGATTATCGCTTCACGCCGGAAATGCAGAAACAGTTCGACGGCGCCGATCGCTTCGTGCCGGTCACGTTCAAAAAAGAATGGGAGATTATCCGCTTCGTCGCCATCAGCGCCGGCGAAAGCTTCGATCGCACGGCTTACGAAAAAGAAATAAAGCGCGAGCAAGAAGCACACGATAAGAGCAAGTAACGACACGAGTCCCGCTCAGCCATCGGCGAGCGGGACTCGATGACAAACTAAACGCCCAAACCGCGTGCCAAATCGCGCTTTAAATCGTCGACATCTTCCAAGCCCACCGAAATTCGAACCAAGCCGTCGGTGATGCCGCTGTCGCGGCGTTGCTCCGGCGTCAGCCGGCCGTGCGTGGTCGTGCCGGGGTGCGTGATCGTGGTCTTGGCGTCGCCCAAATTCGCCGTGATCGACATGAGCCGGGTGGCATCGATGACGCGCCATGCCGCTGCTTGCCCACCTTCGACTTCGAAGGCGACGATGCCGCCGAAGCCCGACTGCTGGCGGCTGGCAAGCTCGTGCTGCGGATGCGAGGTCAGACCCGGGTAATAGACCCGGCGGATACCACGCTGTTGTTCCAACCAACGTGCAAGCTCGAGTGCATTGGCGCTGTGCGCGCGCATTCTGAGCGACAATGTTTCCAAGCCTTTGAGAAATACCCAAGCATTAAACGGACTCATCGCCGGTCCGGCGGTGCGCAATACGCCGTACACGTCTTTACCGACGAGTTGGCCATTGCCGATGACGGCGCCGCCGATGCAGCGGCCTTGGCCATCGATGTATTTCGTCGCCGAGTGGATGACCAGATCCGCACCGAACTTAAACGGCAATTGCAGTATCGGCGTGCAGAAACAATTATCGACCGCGAGCAAGGCGTTGTGATGGTGCGCGAGATCCGCCAGTCGCTTGAGATCGGCGACTTCGGTGAGCGGATTGGACGGCGTCTCGACATAAAACAACTTCGTGTTCGGCCGCACGGCGCGTTCCCAAGCAGCGTAGTCCGTCAAGCCGACGAACGTCGTCTCGACGCCGAAGCGGGACAGCAAATTCTGAAACAACAGCACCGTCGTGCCGAAGATGCCGCGCGAAGCGATGACATGATCGCCGCTCTTCAACAACCCCAGGCACGTCGCCAAGATCGCCGACATGCCGGACGCAAACGCCACACAACTCTCGCCGCCCTCCATCGCTGCCAGCCGCTGCTCGAAGGCGCGCACCGTCGGGTTGGTAAAACGCGAATAGACATTGCCCGGGCTCTCGCCGGAAAAACGCGCCGCCGCTTCTGCGGCGCTGCCAAAGGCAAAGCTCGATGTGAGAAAAATCGCCTCGGAATGCTCGCCTTCGTTGGTCGGCGCCCGACCGGCACGCACCGCCCGCGTCGCCAAACCCCACTGCTCGTCGTCTTGCTTCGTCATCGCTGAACCTCGTCCGTAGCCGACCCATTCAAAGTCATAAAACAAAAAACCCGCCAGGCAGCCTGAGCGGGTCGGTCTCGCTTTAGCTGCATTTATAAGGCGCCCGCAAGCTGAAAGCTCAAATCGGCGCTGCACAACGAGACGAACTATGCGTGGCGGGGAGCGGTCTTGTCAATGACGGAATCGCCCCGTTCGGAGCGGTTCAATGGCTCAGCGGGGGAAACTCAAAACCTCGGCAGTCTGCTGATCGTCGGAGCCACGGTTGTTGCGACGCTTCTTGACGGAATCCTTGCGGCGGCGTTCGAGTCGCGCCAGGTAGTCGCTGGTGACATCGCCGGTCACATAAACGCCGTCGAAGCACGACGCATCGAAACGCTTAATCCGCGGATTACCTTCGTGCGCAGCGTCGATGAGATCCGACAGGTCTTGGTAGATCAACCGATCGGCGCCGATCTCGCGACACACTTCTTCTTCCGAACGACCGGCCGCCACCAGCTCATTGGCGGCGGGCATGTCGATGCCGTAAACGTTCGGATGCCGCACCGGCGGCGCCGCCGACGCGAAGTAAACCTTGCGGGCGCCGGCCTCGCGCGCCATTTGCACGATCTGCGCCGAGGTCGTACCGCGCACGATCGAATCGTCGACCAACAGCACGTTCTTGCCGCGGAATTCGAGATCGATGGCATTGAGCTTGGCGCGTACCGATTTTTCGCGCTGCGCTTGGCCGGGCATGATGAAGGTGCGGCCGATGTAACGGTTCTTGATAAAGCCTTCGCGATACTTGATGTCGAGCTCGTACGCCATCTGCAAACCGGCGGTGCGCGACGTATCGGGAATCGGAATGACGACGTCGATATCGACGTCGCGCCATTCGCGCTTGATCTTGTTGGCCAGCTTCTCGCCCATGCGCAGACGCGTCTTGTGCACGGCGATGCCGTCGATCATCGAATCTGGGCGTGCTAGATAAACGAACTCGAAGATACACGGCACATGTTCCGGCTGCTTGGCACACTGGCGCCAATGCACTTGGCCATCCAACTCGATAAACAGCGCCTCGCCCGGTTCAATATCGCGCACCAACTCGAAGCCGAGCACGTCGAGCGCGACCGACTCGGATGCGACCATGTGCTCCTGGCCCTTGTCAGTCTCGCGCCGGCCGTAGACCAGCGGGCGTATACCGTGCGGATCACGGAAGGCGACGATGCCGAAACCGACGATCATCGTGACGACCGCATAAGCACCACGCACGCGCTGATGCAACGCCGTGACCGCGCGGAAAACGTCTTCCGCCGTCAACCGCGTGCGGCTGCTGACAGCGTGTAGCTCGTGCGCTAATACATTCAGCAACACTTCGGAATCGGAATCGGTATTAAGCTGGCGCAGGTCTTCGCGGAACAACTCGACCGCCAGCTGATCGGCGTTAGTCAGATTACCGTTGTGGGCGAGCGCTAAACCGAACGGCGAGTTCACATAAAACGGCTGCGCTTCGGCCGGCGAATCGCAACCGGCGGTGGGATAGCGCACATGACCGACGCCCATGTTGCCCTGCAAGCTTTCCATGTGACGCTGCTGAAATACGTCACGCACGAGGCCGTTATCCTTGCGCAGATACACGCGCTTGCCGTCGCTGGTCATGATGCCGGCAGCGTCCTGGCCGCGATGTTGCAGCACCGTGAGCCCGTCATAAATGCCCTGATTTACCGGGCTCTTGCCGAGCATACCGATAATGCCGCACATACTGACCTCCGAGACTGACTAGCTGAAGCGAATATGCTGAGAGATATCGCGCGGTAAATAGTCGCTGACCACGATTGCGACCTTCTGGAAATACGGCGCTAACGCCGACTCGTGCCACCACGGACGCTGCGGCATCGATGTGATACCGGCTACCAGAAAGGCAATGACGACGATGATACCGCCGCGCACGAAGCCAATGAAGCCGCCGAGAATAATATTCGACGTGCGCCAGTTGCCGCGTAGCGGCAATGCCCGGTGCACGAAGTAAACGACGATCGTGCCGATCACGAATATCAAAAGAAAAACGATGACAAAAGCCGCGACCACGCGCAGTTGCGGATCGGCGATCGTCGAGCTTAAGAATGTCGCGGCCGACTCGGAAAAGAACCAAGCGAGAAATGCCGCCAGCGGCCAAAGGATGAGCGACAAAATCTCGAGCACGAAGCCACGTAAGCTACCGGTGATAGCGAACGCCAGCATCACCACCAACATCAACGCATCAAAGGCATTTAGGCCGAGCAACGAGCGATCTCCGGGCGGTTACGGATAACTCAGGACGACGCCGGTCATACCGGTCTCTTTCTGAATGCGCTGTTGCGCCTTGAGCGCGGCGGTCTTGTCGTGAAACGGTCCGACACGAACACGCACCGCTTTACCGCTATCGAGACCAATCGACTCCGCGTGTACTGCCTGGCCCAAGCCGCGCAGCTTTTGTTCGACACGATTGGCGTTGGTCGCGCTCGAGAATGTGCCAACTTGCACCACCCAGTTGCCGCTGGCCGGCTTGGCCGATACCGGTATCGGCTTGGCTTGGGCGACACGCTTCGTGTCTGCAGCCGGCTTGGTCTCTGGCTTCGTCGCCGGTTTAGGCGGCGCTACCGTTGCGACCGGCGCGGGCGGAACCACTGGCGCGCTTGCCGCCGGTTCTGGTGTTGCCGGGGCTGGCGTAGTAGTAACAGCGGATGGAGTCGTCGTCGGCACCGCACCTAATACCGGTGGCGCGGTGGGTTCGTCGGCCGAGGTGATCGGCGGCGTAACCATCGTTACCGCTACTTTATTGTCTTCCGACGTTTGTTCGGCGGTTGGCTCGGCCGGCGCCGCCGCGGTATCGAGCACGCTGGTATCCGTGGGCGGCTCGCGCTTGCTCAAGATCATCGGGATAAAGATGACCGCCAGGGCAACGATAACAATAGCGCCGATGATGCGGTGCTTAGGATCGAATTCAATCTGTCCGGAGTCTTTACGTTTCATGCGGGACCTGCCTCAAGATGCGCGAGTATATCACCGACCGTATGGAACGACCCAAAAACGACCACGCGGTCGGGTGGCGCGGCCGCCGCTCGTGCGGCGTTATAAGCCTCGATCGGGGTGGCGAACGGCGCGATCGGCGCCGTTATGCCGTTATCCGTCAACAATTGCGTAACCTGCGCCGCGGTCGTGCCACGCGGCCCGGACAAGGTGGCGACGTACCAGCGGTCGATCGACCCCGCCACCACCCGTATCACCTCACCGATGTCCTTATCGTTCAGCATGCCGAACACGGCGAGCGTTTTACCGACGGTTTGGTGCCGGCGCAAGTTCGCCGCCAGCGTCTGCGCCGCTTCGCCGTTGTGGGCGACGTCGATGATGATCGCCGGCGTACCCGGCAGGATCTGGAAACGGCCGGGGATCACCGCCGCCAACAAGCCTTGGCGAATATCCTGCTGATTGACCGGAAAGCGGTCGCCCAATAATTCGAGCGCAACCAGCGCCGCCGAGGCGTTACGCAACTGGTGCTCACCACGCAAGGCGGGAAACGGCAGTCCGGCACGCAGGCGCTGACCGAAGCGTAACGACCAGCCGGCATCGGAAACACCAGCGTCAAAATCGCGGCCGAAGCAATACAACGTCGTACCGAGCTTGGCAGCGGTCTCGACCAGGCTCGCCGGCGGCGCCGGATCAGCGCACACCGCCGGCCGGCCGGCGCGAAAAATTCCCGCCTTCTCGCGGCCGATACTCTCACGGTCTGGGCCGAGCCAGGCGGTATGGTCGATGCCGATCGAGGTGACGATAGCGACATCGGCGTCGACCGCGTTCACCGCGTCGAGCCGGCCGCCCATACCAATTTCGAGCACAGCGATTTCGATCGCGCATTCGCGAAAGATGTCGAACGCGGCGATCGTGCCATATTCGAAATAAGTCAACGCGATGTCGCCGCGCGCGGCCTCGACGCGCTCGAATGCGCGGCAGAGTTCGTCGTCGGTGACCAAACGGCCGTTGATACGGATGCGTTCGTTGTAGTGGACCAGATGCGGCGAAGTATAAGAACCGACGCTAAAACCGGCGGCGCGCAAAATCGCGTCGCACATCGTCACCGTCGAGCCTTTACCGTTGGTGCCACCGACGGTAATGACGCCGAACGCCGGTTGCCGCAGGTTCATCGCCGCCAGCACCGCATGGACGCGATCGAGGCCGAGCGCGATCGTTTGCGGGTGGAGCGTTTCAATCCACCCGAGCCAATCGGAAAGCGTACGACGAGTCGGAGTCAAAACTTAGGCGTGTTCCACAGCGGGCTGGCGAGCTGGCGCTGCTTGGCGCGTCAGCATCGCCAATAGCGAGGCGAGACGATCGCGCATATCGCGCCGCTGAACGATCATGTCGACGGCACCGTGTTGCAGCAGAAATTCGGAACGTTGAAACCCTTCGGGCAACTTCTCGCGCACGGTCTGCTCGATCACACGCGGGCCGGCGAAACCGATCAACGCCTTCGGCTCAGCGACGATGACGTCGGCCAACATTGCCAAACTGGCCGAGACACCGCCCATGGTCGGATCGGTTAACACCGAGATATAAGGGATGCCGTGCTCGCCGAGACGCGCCAGCGCGGCGCTGGTCTTCGACATCTGCATCAGCGAGTACAAACCTTCCTGCATACGCGCGCCGCCGCTGGCACTGAAGCACACGAGTGGAATATGCCGTTCGATACAGACGTTGACACTGCGCACAAATCGCTCGCCGACGACCGAGCCCATCGAACCGCCCATGAACGCGAACTCGAAAGCGCAGCTCACGAGCGGCACGCCCTTCAACGTACCGAGCATGGCGACCAA
Organism: Gammaproteobacteria bacterium; assembly: GCA_016199745.1. NCBI lineage: Bacteria > Pseudomonadati > Pseudomonadota > Gammaproteobacteria > Gammaproteobacteria bacterium. The sequence goes on along the minus strand of JACQFZ010000049.1, from coordinate 63,411 downwards.
GGCATCGCGCTCGCCGGTCTCGCGTTGCGCGTCGACCAGGCGATCTTTGTAACGTTTCAAATCTTTGAACTTCAGAATATCGACCGGCGCCAGATTGCCGGCGATCTCTTCGCGACCGTCCGGATCGAGGACCATATCGAGCCGTTTGCGCGCACCGATACGCATGTGGTGGTCGCACTTCGTACAAACGTGATGATTGCTCTCGATCTCGGCGGAATAAAGCACGGCGCCGCAGGCCGGGCATTTTTTCCACACGCCTTCCGGAACCGCGCCCTTCTTGGCGCCGCTCTGGCTCTTGATCTTCGGCGGTAGGAGTTTGTCGAACCAGCTCATCAGGCTGTGCTCACGTTAGATAATTGAGGTGCTGTTCGTACCATTGATTAAAACCGTCGACCCGCTGCATCCCTCACCCCATCCCTCTCCCGGCGGGAGAGGGGGAGTCGGTTCGCTGCCGCGATTCATGTTGGCTGGCGTCCATTGCTGCGCGCAAACGCGCGACGAACGCCGGCACTTCCACGAGCATCCGTTCCGGATCGCCCGCATCCTGCTCCATACGACTGACAACGGCACTGCCGACGACAACGGCATCGGCAAAGGCGGCAACGCGCGCCGCCGTTTCGGGATCACTAATACCAAAACCGACACCGACCGGTAGATCGGTATGCCGGCGGATGCTATGGAGTTTGTCCTTCACTTCCTCGACATTCAGGTGGCTGGCGCCGGTAACGCCCCGTAAAGATACATAATAGATGAATCCGCCGGCGGCACGCGCCACGGCGGCAATGCGCTCCGGCCCGCTGGTCGGCGCTAATAGAAAAATGGCGTCGAGTTGCCGACGCCGCAGCGCCGCGAGCATACCCTCCGCCTCTTCCGGCGGCAGGTCAACGGTAATGGCGGCATCTACCCCAGCATCCGCCGCTTCGGTTGCAAAAGCTTCATATCCCATACATTCAATAGGGTTTAAATACCCCATCAACACCACCGGGGTGATCGTGTCCTTCGTGCGGAACTCACGCACCATGTCGAGCACATGACGCAAGCTAATGCCGTTCTTGAGCGCGCGTTCGCCGGCACGTTGGATCACCGGGCCATCGGCCATCGGATCTGAAAACGGCACGCCCAATTCAATGACGCTGGCACCGGCGCGCACGAGCGCGTGCATGAGCGGCACCGTCGCCCACGCCGCCGGATCGCCGGCCATGACATATGGAATCAGTGCGGCGCGGCGCTGCTTCTTCAACGACGCGAACTGTTGCGCGAGACGTGACAGGCGTGGCATTAGAATTTTATCCCTTCGAGGTTGGCAACGGTGTGGATGTCCTTATCACCGCGACCTGACAAGCAGACGACAATCGCTTTGTCTTTGCCGAGTTCGCGCGCCAACTTCTTGGCATGCGCAATCGCATGGCTCGATTCGAGCGCCGGAATGATGCCTTCGGTGAGCGTCAGCTCATGGAACGCGGCCAGCGCTTCTTGATCGGTCACTGCCGCATAACGGGCGCGGCCCGAATCTTTCAGCCAAGAATGTTCCGGACCTACACCGGGATAATCGAGACCGGCCGAGATCGAATGGGTCTCGATGATCTGGCCGTCGTCGCTTTGCAATAAATAAGTCCGATTGCCGTGCAACACACCCGGGCGACCGGCGCAAAGCGTCGCCGCATGCCGCCCGGTCTCGATGCCATCGCCGGCGGCTTCGACACCGATCATGGCGACTTCAGCGTCGTCGATGAACGGATAGAACAACCCCATCGCGTTCGAACCACCACCGACGCAAGCGACCAACGCATCCGGCAGCCGACCTTCGAACTCCATGATCTGGCAACGCACTTCGCGGCCGATGACCGATTGAAAGTCGCGCACCATCATCGGATACGGATGCATGCCGGCGACAGTGCCGATGATATAAAAAGTATTCTCGACGTGGGTGACCCAATCACGGATCGCTTCATTGAGCGCATCCTTCAACGTCTTCGAACCAGACTCGACCGGGACAACTTCAGCGCCAAGCAACTTCATGCGGTAGACATTGATCGCCTGCCGCTTCATGTCCTCGGAACCCATGTACACCACACACTTCATGCCGAAGCGCGCCGCTACCGTCGCCGAGGCGACGCCATGCTGGCCGGCACCGGTCTCGGCGATAATGCGCTTCTTGCCCATGTAACGCGCGAGCAAGCCTTGGCCGATAGTGTTGTTAATCTTGTGCGCACCGGTGTGGTTCAAATCTTCGCGCTTCAAATAAACGCGCGCGCCGCCCCAATTCTCGGTCAGTCGCTTCGCCGGATACAACGGCGACGGCCGGCCGACGTACAACCGTAGATCGTCGGTGAATTCTTCCTGGAATTTCGGATCGTTACGCAGGCGCTCATACGCTTCGCACAGCTCGGTCAGCGGCTGCATCAACGTTTCGGAGGCGAACACGCCACCGTAAGGACCGAAGTGCCCGCGGGCATCGGGTAATGCGTAAGCGCTCATGTCGTCTCTCGCACCGCTTGTATGAACGCGGCAATCTTGTTGGCGTCTTTGATGCCCTTCGCTGACTCGACGCCGCTGCTGACATCGACAGCGGCCGGATGTACGCGGGCAATGGCATCGGCGACATTTTCCGGCGTCAGGCCACCGGCAAGAATGATGGGCTTGGCAAGCCCGGTCGGAATGCGTGCCCAGTCAAACGTGCGCCCAGTACCACCGGCCTTGTCGGCGGCGAATGTATCGAGCAACAAACCGACAGCATCGTCATAACGCTTGGCTGCCGCGGGCAAGTCCACGAGGTCGCGCATGGGTATGGCTTTTATATAAGGCCGGGCAAACTGCCGGCATTGTTCGGGAGTTTCGGAGCCGTGGAATTGTATCAGGGACAACGGTACTCGATTCAACACTTCCCGAATGGCATCGGTATCGGCATTAACGAACAAGCCGACAACGGTGATAAAAGGCGGTACTACCGCCGCTAACGACCGCGCTTGCTCGGCGGTCACGGCGCGCGGGCTGGCCGGATCGAAATTGAGACCGATCGCATCCGCACCGGCAGCGACCACGGTGCGAACGTCGTCGATACGGGTCAGACCGCAGATTTTGACACGGGTACGCATACGGGAAGCTAACGAGCTTACCAGAGGGCCGGTTGGTCCGAAAGCTTAGGGATTCCACATACCGCCGGGTATTCCACGGCCGAAAGATATAGCCCGTGCGGCGGCGCCGTTACCCCGCCTTTGCGCCGGTCGCGCGCCTCCAGCACTTCGCGCGCCCATAGCGGCTCGCGCTCGCCGGCGCCGATCGCCAGCAATATGCCGGCAAGGTTACGCACCATGTGATGTAAGAAGGCGTTGGCATAGGCGCGAATGTGGATCAAGTCGCCATCGCGCTCGACCGTTAACGCACGTAGCTCGCGCACCGGCGACTTGGCCTGGCACTCGACGGCGCGAAACGAGGTGAAGTCGTGAGTACCGACCAAATAACTTGCGGCCGTGCGCATACGTTCGACATCGATCGATCGATACTCGTGCGTTACCCGCTGCGCCAGATAGGTCGGTCGCACGGCGCGATTGAGCACGACGTAGTGATAATGTCGGCCGCTGGCGCTAAAGCGTGCATGAAACTTCGGATCGACCTCAGCCGCCCACAATAGCGCCAACTCCGGCGGCAAATTGCTGTTAGCACCGCGGATCCAAGCATACGGCGTCCGTAGTGCATGGGTTTCGAAGTGAATGACCTGCGCCAATGCGTGCACGCCGGCGTCGGTACGGCCGGCAACGATCACACCGATCGGCTCGTTCGCCACCTTCGACAACGCCTGCTCGACGCACTGTTGCAACGAACGCACCTGATCCTGCCGTTGCCAGCCGGAAAAATTCGAACCGTCGTATTCGATGATCGCTGCGATGCGCATACGCGCCATTGTACTCATAAATGTAGGGCAGACCGGTCCGCCCTACACTTGCCGCTCCGACGGCGGCGCCAACGTGCGCAATGCTTCCGAGTGATGCTCGCGCCAATAAATGACACCGACAACGATGGCGGTGCTGACAACGAATGCCCAGCTGCTGACGAACCACGCGATCACCGCGAGCCCAAAGTAATAAGCGCGCAGACCCTGATTGAAATCTTTCGACGCTAACGTGCTAACCCAAGCCGCCCGTTGCACCCATTCATCGTCGCCAGCGCTCGGCATCGCCGGCGCGGCACCGACTAATACCGCGCAATAGTTGAATTGACGTAAACCCCAGGTGAACTTGAAGAACGCATGCACGAAGATGACGATCAACACGAGCAGGCGCAATTCCCACTGGGCAACGCTGAGCGTGTCGGCAAACGGGATCTGCCGCAGTGCCACGGTCGCTGTATCAGTTGCGCCCAACACCGTGAATAGACCTACCAGTATCAACAACGTGGTCGACGCAAAAAACGACGTGCCCTGACTGAGCTGACCGAGGATGTGCGCATCGACCATTCGGTTATCGCGCGTCAGCACCTGACGCATCCAGCGATAACGATTTCGATGCATGACGCCGCGCAGCGAACGCTCGCGCGGTAGACCGCGATCGGTATACCAGGTGTAACCGACCCACAGCGCGATAAACCAAGACAAACTGGCGAGGTCGACAACCGATAGGTTTTGCATCTTGTAAGCCCCTCGATTCCGGCACTATCCGGCCGCCGTCGACGTCGCGCCGACGGCGGCCTACTGGAATCAGGCCTTCGGTACGCGTTCGAGCGTACGCGCTTCCTGATGATCGCGCGGCAACTTGGCACCCCGCAGCCCACGCTCGCTAACATAGCGATCGATCGGACTGCCGGCCTTCAACGTCAGTTCGCCCTTAGCGCTGCGCAGTAACAATGAGTCGCCCTCGCGGAAGACGGCAACACTGGCGACATATTCCTCGCGCGCGACAACTTTCTTGCCGGGCACATTAAGGATTTTGTCGCCCTTGCCCTTCGGCATCTGCGGCAATTCGCCGACGAGGAACACCAGCATCTGCCCAGTGTTGGTAACGGCAGCGAGCCAATCTTCCTCCGGTTTGTCGACGCGCTGCGGCGGCAACGCCTTCGCACCCTTCGGCACGTTGAGCACGGATTTGCCGGCCTTGCGATCGGTGACGAGCTCGCCGAGCGTAGTGATGAGACCGTAACCGGCATCGGATGCCAGCAGATAAAGATCGTCCGGCTCGCCCATAATCACGCCGGACCAAGAAGCCCCCGGCGGCGGATTCAAGCTCGACGACAACGGCTCACCGTGGCCACGCGCCGACGGCAGCTTGTGTGCCGGCACGGTGTACGTTCGACCGGTGGAGTCGATAAAGATGGCAAGCTGATTGCTCTTGCCGCGCGCCGCTTGGATGTAGCCGTCGCCGGTCTTATATTCGAGCGCGCGTGGATCGACCTCGTGCCCTTTGGCCGCGCGTACCCAGCCCTTTTCCGACAACACGACAGTCACCGGCTCGGACGGCAACAGCTGCGTAACATCGATCGCCTTGGCCGCGTCACGCTCGACCAGCGGCGAGCGCCGCGGATCACCGAAGGTTTCGGCGTCTGCTTTGATCTCATCGCGCACGCGCTGCTTGAGCAACGCTTTCGAACCGAGAATTTTTTCCAGCTCTTTGCGCTCGCGGTTGAGCTCGTCCTGCTCGCCCTTGATCTTCATCTCCTCGAGCTTGGCCAAGTGCCGCAACTTGGTTTCGAGGATCGCTTCCGTCTGGATCTCGCTGAGCTTGAAGCGCTTCATCAACACCGGCTTCGGCTCGTCCTCGCGGCGGATGATGCGGATCACCTCATCGAGATTGAGATAAGCGATCAACAAACCGGCAAGGATGTGCAGCCGGCTCTCGACCTTATCGAGCCGGAACTGCAAGCGCCGGCGCACGGTCTCGGTGCGGAACTCGAGCCACTCGGCCAACAGATCGCGCAGGTTGTACACGCGCGGCCGGCCGTCGAGACCGATCATATTCATGTTGACGCGGTAGCTACGCTCGAGATCGGTGGTGGCGAACAAATGGTCCATTAGCTCGACCGCATCGACTCGATTCGAACGCGGCACGATGACCAGGCGCGTCGGGTTCTCGTGATCGGACTCGTCACGCAGGTCTTCGACCATCGGCAGCTTCTTCTGCTGCATCTGCTGCGCAATCTGTTCCATGATCTTGCCGCCCGACACCTGGTACGGCAGCGCAGTGATGATGATTTCGTCGCCTTCGCGTTCCCAGCGGGCACGGCAACGGACACTGCCGTTGCCGGTTTGGTAAATCGATTTCAATTCCGACGACGGACTGACGATCTCGGCCTCGGTCGGATAGTCCGGGCCCTTCACGAACTTCAGCAATTCGCCCAGCGTCGCATCCGGCTTTTCCAGCAGCTTGATACAGGCACCGGCGATCTCGCGCACGTTATGCGGCGGAATATCGGTCGCCATGCCGACGGCAATGCCGGTGGTGCCGTTGAGCAGCACATTTGGCAAGCGCGCCGGCATCGTCCGCGGCTCTTGCAGCGTACCGTCGAAGTTCGGCGACCACTCGACCGTGCCGTGCTCGAGCTCGGACAACAAGATTTGCGCATAACGCGTCAGCCGCGCCTCGGTGTAACGCATGGCGGCGAACGATTTCGGATCGTCTTGCGAGCCCCAGTTGCCTTGGCCGTCGATCAGCGGGTAGCGATAGCTGAACGGCTGCGCCATCAACACCATCGCTTCATAGCAGGCGCTGTCGCCGTGCGGGTGATACTTACCGAGCACGTCACCGACAGTACGCGCCGATTTCTTATGCTTCGACACCGCCGACAACCCAAGCTCGGACATCGCATAGATGATGCGACGCTGTACCGGTTTTAGGCCGTCACCAATAAACGGCAACGCGCGGTCGAGGATGACGTACATCGAATAATCGAGGTACGCCTTCTCGGTAAATTGCGATAACAACAGGCGTTCGACTTCGAAGCTCTTGCGCGGCGGTGCTACGGCTTCGCCTTTGCGCGCCGAACCTTTGCCTTTGCTCTTACCTTTACTGCTCGCTTTTTTCGTAGCCATCAGTGTTTCTTCGATTCCGCGATCTTCTTCAAGGCAACATTCATGCGCTCGATACCCGCTAACGTCCGCTTAGTAATGAAAGGCACGATCAACGGCGCGAGCAATCCGGAAAAATCTTCGCGTTGTATGAACGTCACGCCGTGGACACCGTTCGGCACCACAATGAACGTCTGTTCCCGATCGAATAAACCTCTCATAAAAATGTCGCGGCGCCAGCGCAGCTCCACCGCCGGCATCGCCTTCACGATGCGCGCCGCATATACCTGCGCCTGGCGTTTCGGTAACCGTCGACGAACTACTATCTGTTTGCCGACTTCAGCGCTGCCGATGACGCCGCGCAGATACGGATTCCATTTCGGATACTCCGTAAAATGTGTCAACACCTGCCACACCCGCTCCGCCGATGCACCGATCTCGACCAACGTCTTAAGCGTTAGCATCGCGTACTCCTCCCGTTTTCCCCTCTTGTGGGGGTCTGAAATGTAAGCGGACTCGTCCGCGTGCTGCTGTTAGAGCACTTCGGCTTTATCGCCCTTCTTCTCTAACCATTCCTTGCGATCGGCCGAACGTTTCTTGGCCAATAACATGTCGAGCAACTTTTGCGTGGTCTTGAGCTCGCCGAGCTCGAGTTGTACCAATCGGCGCGTGTCCGGCGCCATCGTCGTCTCGCGCAACTGGATCGGGTTCATTTCGCCGAGACCTTTGAAGCGCGTGATCATTACCTTCGCCTGGCGTTTCTCCGCTTGCAGGCGATCGAGCACGCCCTTCTTCTCGTCTTCATCGAGCGCGTAATACACGTCCTTGCCGACATCGATGCGGAATAGCGGCGGCATTGCTACGTACACGTGCCCCGCCTCCACCAACGGCCGGAAGTGCTTTACGAACAACGCGCACAACAGCGTCGCGATGTGGGCACCGTCGGAATCGGCGTCCGCCAGAATGCAAACCTTGCCGTAACGCAATCCATTCATCTGCGCCGAGCCGGGATCGATACCGAGGGCGACGGCGATATCGTGCACTTCTTGCGAACCGAGCACTTCGCCGTGCTCGACTTCCCAGGTGTTCAAAATTTTTCCGCGCAGCGGCAATACTGCCTGAAACTCGCGATCGCGCGCCTGCTTGGCCGAGCCGCCGGCGGAGTCGCCTTCGACCAGAAATAATTCGGTGCGCGTGAGATCGGTGCCGGAACAATCGGCGAGCTTGCCGGGCAACGCCGGACCAACGCCGATCTTCTTGCGCTCGATGCGCTTCTCGGCCTTCAGCCGCAGCTGTGCCGATTCAATAGCAAGACTAGCGATACGCTCGGCGTCTTCGACATGTTGGCCGAGCCAGATGCTGAAAGCATCCTTGGTGACGCCGGCGGCGAACGCCGCCGCTTCGCGCGACGACAACCGTTCCTTCGTCTGCCCGGAGAATTGCGGCTCGCGCATCTTGAACGACAACACGTACGCGGTTTTACCCCAGACATCTTCCGGCGCGAGCTTAATACCGCGCGGCAACAAATTGCGGAACTCGCAGAACTCGCGCAGCGCATCGGTCAGGCCGGTGCGAAAACCGTTCACGTGCGTGCCGTCTTGCACGGTCGGAATCAAATTGACGTAGCTCTCCATCACCGGCTCGGCAAGCTCCGCCGCCCAGACGATCGCCCAATCGGCTTCTTCGTTCGCGCCCTTGAAGTGACCGCAGAACGGCTCTGCCGGAATCATCTCGATGTCGCCGAGCTCGCTCAACAGATAATCCTTGAGCCCGTCTTCGTACTTCCACTCTTCGTCGTCTTTCGGCTCGGATTCGTTCTTGAAGGTGACGTGCAAGCCGGGACACAGCACCGCCTTCGCCCGTAGCAAGTGCTTCAAGCGCGGTACGCCGAACTTCACGGTGTCGAAAAATTTCGGATCCGGCCAGAAGCGTACGGTCGTACCGGTCTCGCGCTTGCCGACGGTGCCGATAGCACGCAGCTCGGAAGTCTTGGCGCCGTCGGCGAAGGTCATGCGATATTGCTTGCCGTCGCGCCGCACCAGCACTTCGAGCTTCTTCGACAACGCGTTGACCACCGACACGCCGACGCCGTGCAGACCGCCCGAGTAGGTGTAGTTCTTGTTCGAGAATTTACCGCCGGCGTGCAACCGCGTGAGGATGACTTCGACGCCGGAAATTTTTTCACCCTTGTGCTTGTCGACCGGCATGCCACGGCCGTCGTCGGTCACCGACAACGAGCCGTCGTCGTACAGCACCACGTCGATCGTCTGGGCATAACCCGCGATCGCTTCGTCGACGCTGTTGTCGACGACTTCTTGCGCCAGATGGTTGGGGCGCTCGGTCTGGGTGTACATGCCCGGGCGCCGGCGAACCGGCTCGAGCCCGGTCAAGACTTCAATGGCGGAGGAATCGTAGACGGTGCTCATAAGGGCTAATCCAATTATTCGCGGTCACGCGCCGTTAGCGACCGCAAAATTTCTTGCGGCGAACGAGGGCTGCCTCGATGGCAAATGTGGTAGTCGCGCAGCAGGTCGCGAAAAGCGTTCGGCCCTTCCTCGGCAATCGGCGCCCAACGCGGATTCTGCACGGCGCGGAATTTTTGCTCGGAGGTACCAATCGCATAGATTTTGTACTGTGCCGATCCGCAGCGCATACCTTCGTAAAACACGTTACGCGCCCCGCGCGCCGATTGCACGACTACCGCGAAACGCACTACCCCGTCCTGACCAAGGGACACGGACGTGCGGTCGATATCGATCGCGATGCCGGCGGATTTCTCCACCGGCACTTGCGCCAAATTGCTCGCATCCGGATATGCGGGGATGGCGACCTCAGCCAGCTCTTGCCAGATGACTTCCGCTGGCTCCGAATAGTTCTGCCGCGGCTTGTCTTTGCCGAATGCCAGCACCGCTGGCGAACCGCCAAGCAAACCGACGGCCGCGACAACCAGCAAGCAGGTACGCGCGTAATCAATCATTACTTTTTGCAGAAAGCCCCATGACACGGGGCGGCAGTATACCGAAGAGGTTGGGTGCATTCGATCATTCAACGCGAAGCGAACTAACTCCCCCTCCCCCTCGCAGGGGGTGAGGCGGGGATTTCGCGAACACACTTAACGTGTGTTCGCGCCGCCGAACGGGTGCGCGCGGTTCTGGCGCACCCTGGGCGGGAATGGCAAGGGGAGAGGGGGCGTTCCAATCCTTCCACCAGCCTGAAAAGCCTCACGTAGCTTAGTCGTTCAAATCGCACGCGAGCGCATCGCGCGTGTCACGCGCAACCGGGTCGGCGGCATGGCGATAGTTCGCATGATCTGTACCGAAAGCGATGTTCGCTCCCTGGCGCACGGCCTGCACCATGTCGCGCGTCAACTCGAAACGCAGAAAATGGACCGACGATGTCTTATTGTCGTCGGTGCGCTCCAGGTCCTCATCGGCAATGGCATAAATCGGATCAAAGCCGGCAATGCGTGCCCACACATGGCGCTCGACGTCGCGCAGCTGCGCGAGCGCGGTACGGCGTTCATCGACGTCGGGATACTCCAGCAAGAATGTGGCCTTCCAGTTACTACCATCCGGAATCAACGGATTGTAAGCATCGAGCTCGTCACGGATACCTTCAGCCTCGAAGATACGCTCGATGCGCAACATCTCTTGGATTTGGTACTGCATCGTTAATCGGTCTTCAAAGCTGAGCGTTGCGTTCGGTCCGATCGGCACCTGCCGCTGGCGCTTGTGCGCGATCACTTTGTCGCGGAACTCGGATCGGCGGCGAGCGTACTCTTCGAGAGAAAAAAGATCGTCGCGAGTTAATTTTTGCATAGAGGTTTTCCTAAAAATTTACCGGTCATTCCAGGCGAAACACAGAAACTTCGATCATCCGCCGCTCGCCTTACAGCCCGTAAGCCCGGCGTAACAACGTTAGCGGATGTGTCGGCTCGCGACCATCGCGCAATCCGTTTTCGATTTGATGACCCGCCATCGGACAGTCGCTGGCGTAATGCGCGGCTTCGGCGGCTTGCACGCGGCTCACCACCGGCCGGCAGATTTTCATGGACGTTTCATGGAACTCGGACTTCACGGCATAGGTACCGTCGTGCCCGGAACAGCGCTCGATCGGCTCGACCTCGGTATTCGGTACCAACGTCAATACGTCGCGCGTCTTCAAACCGATGTTTTGCACGCGCAAATGACAAGCGACGTGATAAGCGATCTTGCCGAGCGAATTTTTGAAATCGGTACGCAGCCGGCCTTCCTCATGACGCAACATCAGATACTCGAACGGATCGAACATGGCATCGCGCACTTTGCGCACGTCGGCATCGTCCGGGAACATGAGCGGCAGCTCTTGCTTGAACATGAGCACGCATGACGGCACCGGTGCAACGATGTCCCAGCCTTGATCGACGAGCTGCGCTAGCACCGGAATGTTGACGTCTTTCGCCTGTTGCACCGCTGCCAAATCGCCGAGCTCGAGCTTCGGCATGCCGCAGCAACGCTCGCGCTCGGCGATCCGCACTGGGATGCCGTTGTGCTCGAAAATTTTGATCAGGTCTACGCCGATCTCGGGTGCGTTGCGATTGCCGTAACAAGTCGCGAACAACGCGACTTGGCCGCGCGTATGCGCCGTCGGTTGCGGAACTACCGGTGACGTCGGCCGACGCTGGGCGCGCTTGCGCAATGTATCGGCGTGATATTTGGGTAGTGTTGCATCGGCATGAACGCCGAGGGTTTTATCGAGCACCCGGCGCATCGTTGGATTCTTGTTGGCAGCGTTGACCGCATGCACCACCACCGGAATACCGGCGAGGCGACCGACAACATCGGTATTCGTCAGCAGGCGATCGCGAAACCGCGTTTCGCCCTGCTTAAACTTCACCGCCTTCGCCCGCAGCATTAGGTGCGGAAAATCGACGTTCCAGGGATGCGGCGGCACGTACGGGCACTTGGTCATGTAGCACATGTCACACAGATAACAGTGATCCACAACCTTCCAATAATCTGCCTTGGCAACGCCGTCGACCTCCATCGACTCGGAGTTATCGATCAAATCGAACAGGGTCGGGAAGGAATTACATAGGCTGAAGCAACGGCGACAGCCATGACAGATGTCATAGACCCGCTCCAACTCTTTAAAGAGCGAGGCCTCGCTGTAGAAATCGGGATTCTGCCAATCGAGCGGATGGCGAGTCGGCGCTTCGAGGCTGCCTTCGCGCTGTTCCGTCGGCGTCGGTTTGGACATGACTGGCCCTCGTCCCGACCCGGCATACGCCGGGTCGGTTCGTCGTGACAGGAACGGCTTACTTGCCTAACGTGTCGAGCGCCTTTTGGAAACGATTGGCGTGCGAGCGTTCGGCCTTAGCCAGGGTCTCGAACCAGTCGGAAATTTCGGCAAAACCTTCGTCACGGGCGGCCTTGGCCATCCCTGGGTACATGTCGGTGTACTCGTGGGTCTCACCGGCGATGGCCGCCTTCAGATTGTTCGAGGTGGAACCGATTGGCAGACCGGTGGCCGGATCGCCGCAGGTTTCGAGGTATTCCAAATGACCGTGGGCGTGGCCGGTCTCGCCTTCGGCGGTCGAACGGAAAACCGCGGAAACGTCGTTATAGCCTTCAACATCGGCCTTGGCGGCGAAATACAGATAACGCCGGTTTGCCTGCGATTCGCCGGCAAAAGCGGCCTTCAAATTGCCTTCGGTCTTGCTGCCTTTGAGCTGTGCCATTGCAATACTCCTCCGGTTAAGGTTTAACAAGCTGCTGATTTTAAAAAGTAACTTATCGATCGGGAGATTTAGAATCAGTCTAAATTAGGGATGTTTTCACTGTCAACGCATAGCGAAAATAAGATTAAAAAACGCGGGTAGTGAATATTCCGTTCATCGCAGAAAGACGGCGCTATCGTCCATAGATTCAACCGCAACTGCGACTATTCTTACAGAGCGTCGCCAACCTGTTTCCCAGGCATCGTCGAGCCACAATTAAACACCACAACAACACCTTCGGGCATGTTTTTGTTATTTCAGTGGATCATTTGGCGTGACCCGCCGGGGTGCACTAGTATTCTTAGAACTAGGGATCAGCCAAACCGCACGGCGGTATCAATAAATAATCGATGGCAACCGTAAACCCCACCAACAATTTGAGCGGATTAGCCCTGCGGCTGGTGCGCGAGAACTTACTGACGCCGGCCGACGCCGAACGCGCACAGACCGATGCCCTGGCCGTCAAACTTCCGTTCGTAACATATCTCGTTGAGAACAAAAAGCTCAATGCCGGCATCATCGCCCGCATCGCGTCAGAAGAGTTTGGTGTCCCGCTCTTCGACATTTCCACCCTCGATTTAGAATCGGCGCCGGTTAAGCTGGTCGACGAGAAGATCCTGCGCCGGCACCACGTGCTGCCGCTGCACAAGCGCGGTTCGCGTCTGTTTGTCGCTATTGGCGACCCGACCAATCTGCAGGCACTCGACGAGATCAAGTTCCACACCGGCCTCGGCACCGAGCCGATCCTGGTGGAGGAAGACAAGCTCGCGAGCATGATCGAGAAGTGTCTCGAAGCGCAGGACACGCCGTTGCTCGATATGTCGACCGACGACAGTCTCGAAAACCTCGAGATCGTCGCCGGCCAGGAAGAAAAAGACGGACCGCAGACCGAAGAAGGCGTCAATGACACGCCAATCGTCAAGTTCGTCAACAAAGTGTTGATGGATGCGATCAACCGCGGCGCTTCCGATATCCATATCGAGCCGTATGAAAAGACCTATCGCGTCCGCTACCGCCAAGACGGCATCCTGAATGAAGTGGCCAGCCCGCCGCTGGCGCTGTCCGGCCGCATTTCTGCCCGCATCAAGATTTTAGCTCGACTCGACATCGCCGAACGACGTGTGCCGCAAGACGGCCGCATGAAGATGCGCATCTCCAAAAACCGAGCGATCGACTTCCGCGTCAGCACGCTGCCGACAATCTGGGGCGAAAAGGTGGTGATGCGTATCCTCGATCCGACATCGGCAACGCTCGGCGTTGAAAAACTCGGCTTCGAGGACGATCAAAAGAAGGTATTCCTCGAACAAATCCAACGTCCCTACGGCATGGTACTGGTGACCGGTCCGACGGGTAGCGGTAAAACAGTGTCGCTTTATACCGCGCTCAACATTCTGAATACGCCCGGTACCAACATCTCAACCGCCGAAGACCCGGTAGAAATTAACGTCGCCGGCATCAACCAGGTCAACATCAACGACAAGGCCGGCCTCACCTTCGCCAATGCCTTGCGCGCCTTCTTGCGCCAAGATCCGGACATCATCATGGTCGGCGAAATACGCGACCTCGAAACCGCCGAGATCGCCATCAAGGCGGCGCAAACCGGTCACATGGTGCTGTCGACACTACATACCAACGATGCGCCGGCCACATTAACGCGTCTCGTGAACATGGGCGTACCACCGTTCAATATCGCCTCAGCCGTCAACCTGATCGTTGCCCAACGCTTGGCTCGTCGTCTGTGCCCCAACTGCAAAGTACAGCTCGAGGTCCCCGAACAAGCGTTACTTAAGGCGGGCTTTGATCCCAGTGAGATCAACAAAATCTCGGTCTATGGACCCGCCGGTTGCGATCTATGCAACAAAGGCTATAAAGGTCGGGTAGGTATTTACCAGATTATGCCGCTGTCCGAACCCATTGGCGAAATTATCATGCGCGGCGGCAATCAGCTCGACATAGAACAGCAAGCGCAAAAGGACGGAGTCCCGGATCTCCGTCAATCCGGTCTGCGCAAAGTTCGCGCCGGCGTAACCAGTCTCGAAGAAGTCGAACGCCTTACTAACCAATAAATCCTATGGCCACAGCCGCAACCAAAACAAAACCTAAGTTCGATGCCTATGTTTGGGAAGGCACCGACAAGCAAGGCAAGAAGGTAAAGGGCGAGATGGAGGCGGCCAGCGTTGCCTTCGTCAACGCCACTTTACGCCGCCAAGGAATTAATCCGGCCAAGGTATCGAAACGTGGCAATAGCCTGTTCAAGGCGGCAAACAAGAAGAAAATTAAGACGAAAGACATCGCCGTATTTACCCGCCAACTTGCGGTGATGCTGCAAGCTGGCATACCGGTAGTGCAGGCATTTGATATCGTTGGCAAGGGCCACGAGAACCCGTCGATGCAAGATCTCATTATGAGCATCAAGAGCGATATCGAGTCGGGCACCAATTTGACGATCTCGCTCTCCAAGCATCCGCTCTACTTCGACTCGCTCTTCTGCAATCTGGTCGCCGCCGGCGAACAAGCCGGTATTCTCGACGGCATCCTAGAGAAGCTCGCCATTTACAAAGAAAAGATCGAGAACATCAAAGGTAAAATTAAATCGGCGCTGTTTTACCCAGCTGCCGTCGTCGTCGTCGCCTTCATCATCACCGCCATCCTTTTGGTGTTTGTGATTCCGCAATTCGAAGACCTGTTCAAAGGATTCGGCGCCGATCTGCCGGCACTAACAAAGTTCGTGGTCGATTTATCGCGCGGCTTCCAAGCAACGTGGTACATCATTATTCCTGGCGCCGTCGGCAGTATCATGTTTGCGAGCTATAGCTATAAACGCTCGATCAAGGCGCAGCACACCATGGATCGGTTGGTCCTAAAGGCCCCGGTTATCGGTGTCATCATCAAAAAGGCGACCATCGCTCGCTTTGCCCGTACCCTAGCCACCATGTTCGCCGCCGGCGTGCCGCTTGTGGAAGCGCTCGAATCGGTCGCCGGTGCCGCCGGTAATCGTGTCTACTTCGAAGGCACGCAAGCGATTCGTGCCGATGTATCGACCGGTATGCAGCTACAGGCGGCCATGAACGCCACCGGTCTGTTTCCCAACATGGTGATCCAAATGGTCGCGATCGGCGAGGAATCCGGCGAGCTCGATGCCATGCTCGGCAAAGTGGCGGATTTCTACGAGGCCGAGGTCGATGACGCCGTGGCCGCGCTGAGCAGCTTGCTTGAGCCGATTATCATGGCATTCCTCGGTATCGTCGTCGGCGGCATGGTAGTGGCGATGTATCTCCCGATCTTCAAGATGGCGTCAACCGTCTAACACCAGGTACGCATGCTTATCACACCGGCGATGCCGGCTATTTCATGACTGCATTAGCGCCATTTTTCGCCACCTACCCCGCGGCGTTTATCGTTACGATTTTCGTGTTAGGTCTGCTCGTGGGCAGCTTCCTCAATGTCGTTATTCATCGTTTGCCGATCATGCTCGATCGGCGCTGGCGCGCGCAGTGCGAAGAGCTGTCCGGCCAGCCGATGCGTGAAACCGAGCGCTACAACTTAATCGTTCCACGCTCGCATTGTCCGCAGTGCGAACATCGCATCACAGCGCTGGAAAACATTCCGCTTCTCAGCTTCGCTTGGCTCGGCGGCAAATGCGCCGGCTGTGCCAAACGCATTCCGTTGCGCTATCCGATGGTCGAGCTGTTTACCGGCGTGATGTCGGCATTCGTTGCTTGGCGCTTGGGCATCAGCACCGCAGCGCTGGGCGCTCTGCTGCTCACCTGGATCCTGGTTGCGCTAACGTTCATCGATTACGACCATCAGCTCTTGCCGGACGACCTCACGTTACCGTTGCTGTGGCTCGGACTGATCTTCAACCTGCAAGCCACCTATGCCGCGCTTCCGTCGGCCGTTATCGGTGCGCTCGCGGGCTATTTATCGTTATGGCTGGTCTATCAACTATTCAGGCTGCTAACGGGCAAAGAAGGCATGGGCTATGGCGATTTCAAGCTGTTCGCGGCGTTTGGCGCTTGGCTCGGCTGGCAACAACTGCCACTTATTATTCTGCTGTCGTCGTTTTTGGGGGCGGTAATCGGCGTCGGCTTTATCGCCTTTAAGGGCCGAGATCGCAGTCTGCCTATTCCGTTTGGGCCGTTTCTTTGCCTGGCCGGCTGGGTAGCGCTGCTTTGGGGGGACGATATTACCCGCGCTTACTTGCAGTTGGCCCGCTTCAGCTAAGCTATGCGTATGTTACGGATCGGACTGACAGGCGGAATCGGTAGCGGAAAATCCACGGTCGCGGCTATGTTCGCCCGCCGCGGCGCGCCGGTGATCGACACCGATGAAATTGCGCATGATCTCGTGCGCGCCGGCCAACCAGCGCTGCAAGAAATCGAGCGTGCCTTTGGCGCCGACGTCATCGATGCCAACGGCAATCTCGATCGCGCCAAAGTCCGCGGACTCATATTCGACGATCCGACCGCGCGCCATCGGCTCGAAGCGATTCTCCATCCGCGCATTCGCAACACCGTGAAAGCGGAGCTGGCCAAGCTGAACGAACCTTATTGCATCATTGTGGTACCACTGCTGATCGAGACCCACTTCGAGGAATTTGTCGATCGAGTGTTGGTCGTCGACGCCGATAAGAAACATCAGATCGAGCGAACCATGATGCGCGACGGCGTCGCTGAACAGGCGGTGGTTCGCATCATGGCAGCACAGGCCGGTCGATCGCAGCGACTTGCTCACGCTGACGACGTTATCGCCAACAAAGGTACGCTCGAACAACTGGAACACGATATCGAGCGACTCGACACCCGCTATCGCGCGCTCGCCGCTGCCAACTAACTTTGTGGGCTGAGCGCCCGCACGACGCGCTCGAAGTCGTCACACCCCCACACACCACTGATCATCGCTAGCCCTTGCGCACCGTTCGCTCGTGCTGGCGAAATATCGTCGGTGCGCATCCCCCCCAGCGCATAAATCGGCAACGGAGAGTCGACACTCAGCGCCGCAAAAGCGTCCCATCCGAGCACGGTCGCTGCCGGATGACTCGCCGTCGATTGCACCGGACCGAGCACGACGAAATCGACCGCCAACGCTTGGGCACGTTTGATCTCCGCCGCATTGTGGCAAGAAGCAGCGACCCATTGATCGACACCGAGCGGACGCACCGACAGCGTCATGAGCCGCCGGCTATTTAGATGCACCCCGTCAGCGTCGCATTCGCGCACCCACTCCGGTTCCGCATTCACTAACAGCCGTGCGCCGTACTGCCGGCAGACCGTCGAAAGTCGTCGCGCATAAGCACAAAATCGTTGGCGGTCGAGCCCAGGCTCACGCAACTGAACCAAACGCGCGCCCGCGGCCAACGCCCGCTCGAGCCGCTGCTCGAACACGGCTTCGCCCAAACGGTGCGCGTCACTGATGAGGTACAACGATGGAAGTTGCAGGCGCCGCAATACCGGCCGGTCAGCGTTGGGAAATTCACTGGGTACAAGCTGCGCAATATCGGACCAGCGCACTTCTTGATCCTCTCGACCATAAGGCACGCCGCGATAGCGCTGTACCTGCCAGATATCGAGCAACACATCGAGCTCGGGATAGGCGTGGTGCACCTGTACGAACGGCTGCGCCTGCTCGACGTCGATACCGAGCTCTTCGTGCAACTCGCGTGCGAGCGCGGCATACGGCGTCTCACCCGCGTGCAATTTACCGCCAGGGAATTCCCATTTGCCAGCTTGATGCACATCGGCCCGGCGGCGCGAAAGACATATGCGGCGGCCGTCGATCAGCAGGCCGGCAACGACATGGATTGCAGGTCGCGTCACTTCACGCTTCTAGCGGATTAGCTGCGGTAATCGGCGTTGATTCGCACGTAGTCGTGCGAGAAGTCACAAGTCCAAACCTGCGTACGATGGTGACCAAGCCCGAGCGATACCCGCACATGAATTTCGGCCGGACGCATCGCCTCGCGCCCCTTGGCTTCGGTGTAATCGGCGGCGAGCGCGCCGTTCCGTACCACACAGGTGTCGTTGAGCCAGATCGCCACTCGGTCGACATCGAGCCGCGCAATCGGCGCGCGACCGACCGCCGCCAATAGCCGGCCCCAATTCGGATCGGAAGCGAAGAACGCCGTTTTAACCAACGGCGAATGAGCAATGGTGTAGGCCACTGCCAAACAATCCGCTTCGGAGTCACCATCGATTACTTCGACGGTGATGAATTTGGTCGCACCTTCGCCGTCGCGCACAATCGCCTGCGCCAGCTCGATACAGACTTCGCGCACCGCCGTACGAAAGCGTTCGTAAAGCGCACCCTGCGGTTGGTCGATGCGATCGTTACCGGCGCGACCGGTTGCCAGCAACACACAGGCATCGTTAGTCGAGGTATCGCCGTCGATTGTAATACGATTGAACGAGGCGTCGGTCGCGTCGCTGATGCAGGCCGCCAGCGCCGCTTGGCCAACGGCAGCGTCGGTGGCAATAAACGCCAACATCGTTGCCATATCGGGGCGGATCATGCCGGCACCCTTAGTGATACCGGTAATGGTAATCTCATGCTCGCCGAGCTTGAGACGACGCGAGCTGCCTTTGGGCACGGTATCCGTGGTCATGATGCCGTACGCGGCGTCGGCCCAGCCAGACTCGCTCAGCGCAGCCACCGCCGACGGCAATCCGGCCGTCAAACGGTCGAGCGGAAAGCGCTCGCCAATCACTCCGGTCGAGAACGGCAATATCTGTGATGCATTGCAACTAATTGCGTGCGCGAGCGCGGCGCAGGTGGCGTTCGCATCCTGCAGACCGGCGTCGCCGGTACCGGCATTGGCAAAACCGGTATTGATTACCAACGCCCGCACTGCACCGCTCTCGAGATGTGCCCGCGCAACGTGGACCGGCGCGGCGCAAAAACGATTGCGGGTAAAGGTCGCAGCGGCTTCCGTACTCGGCGTGCATTCAATCACGACTAGATCGCGACGATTCGCTTTACGCAGGCCCGCCATGGTCGTGCCCAGCCGAACGCCGGCAACGGGATGCATGGTCGGAAGACCGGTGAGTCCAACTGCCATCGAAGTTTCGCCTAACGGAAGCGGCGGCTCATTCGAGCCGGCCGTGACACTGTTTATATTTCTTACCGGAGCCGCACGGACACGGTTGATTGCGACCGACCTTCGGCTGCTTGCGCACCGCTGGACGCTGGGCCACAGCGACATCATCACCTTCGTGGGTGGCTTCATTGCCGTCAGCGGACGGATGCAAAAACTGCATCGGCGGTTGCGGTCGCGGTGGCGGCGGTTCAACCACCGGCGCCGCTTCCGGCTGCTGTTGAAATTGCAGGCGCGCGAGCATCGTTACAACTTCGTGCTTCACTCGCCCGAGCATATCGGAGAACAGCTCGAACGCCTCGCGCTTGTATTCCTGCTTCGGGTTCTTCTGGGCGTAGCCGCGCAGATGAATGCCCTGACGCAAATAATCCATCGCCGCCAGGTGATCTTTCCACTGTTGATCCAGCACCTGCAGCATCACCGCTTTCTCTAAGTGACGCATTACCTCTGGGCCGGCGCCGGCGGCTTTTTCTTCTTGGCGCCGCTCGATTTCGCTAAGGATGCGTTCGCGCAGTTTGCTGTCGTCGAGGGCACTGTCCTCGTCCAACCAACGCGCGAGCGGTAGCTTCGCGCCGAACTCGCGTTCTACATTCTCTTCCAGCGCCGGGACATTCCACTGCTCCGGTAGACTTTGCGCCGGGAGGTATTGATCGATGGCGGCGTTAACCACATCGTGGCGAATAGCGCGAATACTGTCGGAGATATCGCCGACGTCGAGCAAGCGATTGCGTTGATCGTAAATAACTTTGCGCTGCTCATTAGCGACGTCATCGTACTCGAGCAACTGCTTGCGGATATCGAAGTTGCGCCCTTCGACCTTGCGTTGCGCGTTTTCGATCGCCCGCGTTACCCACGGATGCTCGATCGCCTCGCCTTCCTCCATGCCGAGTTTTTGCATGAGGCCGGCGACTCGGTCGGAACCGAAGATACGCAGTAAGTTGTCTTCGAGCGATAGATAGAAGCGAGTCGACCCCGGATCGCCTTGCCGACCGGAACGTCCACGCAGCTGATTGTCGATACGGCGCGACTCGTGGCGCTCGGTGCCGACTACGTGCAAACCACCGGCGGCGACGACTTGCCGGTGACGTTGCTCCCAATCGGCGCGAATTTGTTGCTGCTTTTGCGCGTCATCGCCAACCGCGGCGAGTTCCATGGTCAAGTTACCGCCGAGCACGATGTCGGTGCCGCGGCCCGCCATGTTGGTCGCAATCGTCACCGCACCCGGGCTGCCCGCCTGCGCGACGATCAACGCTTCGCGCTCGTGTTGCTTGGCGTTCAATACTTGATGCGGAATCTTTTCCTTTTCAAGCAGACGCGACAGCTGCTCGGACGCTTCGATTGAGATCGTGCCGACGAGCACCGGCTGTCCACGGGCGTTGCAATCTTTGATGTCGGTAAAGATGGCAACGTGTTTTTCCTTAGCGGTCCGGTAAACCTGATCGCCGTTGTCCTGCCGCACCATCGGGTTGTGCGTCGGGATGACAACGACTTCGAGGCCATAAATCTGCTGGAACTCGAAGGCCTCGGTGTCGGCGGTTCCGGTCATGCCCGACAATTTCTTATACAGCCGGAAATAATTCTGGAAGGTGATGGTCGCGAGCGTATGGTTCTCGTTCTCGATCCGCGCGCCTTCTTTGGCCTCGATCGCCTGATGCAGACCCTCGGACCAGCGCCGCCCTACCATCATGCGGCCGGTGAACTCATCGATGATGATGACCTGCTCATCACGCACGATGTAGTCGACCTCGCGCCGATACAACGCATGCGCCCGCAAAGCGGCGTTGAGGTGATGCATCAACGCTAGACTGGAAACGTCATAGAGATTGCCGCCTGCCTCAAGCAAGCCGGCTTGTGTAAGCAAACGTTCGACCTTCTCGTGCCCGGCTTCGGTGAGGAACGCCTGGCGCGTTTTTTCGTCGACGCTGTAATCGCCCGGACCGTCTTCCTGCTCTTGTTTCTGCAGCTTCGGGATGATCGTGTTGATCTTGACGTAAAGATCGGTGCTCTCTTCCGCCGGGCCGGAGATGATCAGTGGCGTGCGCGCCTCGTCGATCAGGATCGAGTCGACTTCATCGACAATGGCAAAATTCAGACCGCGCTGGGCACGATCCTCGGCACGAAATGCCATGTTGTCGCGCAGGTAATCGAAACCGTATTCGTTGTTGGTGCCATAAGTAATATCGGCGGCGTAACCGGCGCGTTTGGTGTCGCGATCCTGTCCAGGCACAACCACACCTACGGTCAGCCCCAAGAAGCTATAAACCTTGCCCATCCATTCCGCGTCGCGGCGGGCGAGGTAGTCATTCACCGTTACCACATGCACCCCGCGGCCCGACAGCGCGTTGAGGTACGCCGGCAAGGTTGCCATCAGCGTTTTGCCTTCGCCGGTACGCATCTCGGCAATCTTGCCCTGATGCAGCACCATGCCGCCGATCAGCTGAACGTCGAAATGCCGCATGCCGAGCGCGCGTTTGGCCGCTTCGCGCACCGCTGCAAAGGCTTCCGGCAGCAGTGCGTCCAGCTCTTCGCCTTGCGAGACACGCGTCTTAAATTCAGCCGTCTTGGCTCGCAAGGCTTCATCGGACAACGCTGCCACGCTCGGCTCGAGCGTATTAATGCGCTCGACCTGCCGTTGCATGGTCTTAAGTAGCCGAGAATTTCGGCTACCGAAAATCTTGGTAAGTGTTTTGGTGATCATTGAGAAAAAACCGCGCGGTGCGCAACAAATTCGGCTTGAAGCGCGGGATTATGGAGGAAAATGACAGCGACTTGAAGCGACAGATCCCGACCTAACGAGCAGCTTGTAAGTATGCCATCGGATTCACTGCTTGGCCGTCCTTTAACACCTCGAAATGGACATGAGGGCCCGTAGATCGGCCCGACGAGCCTACCAATGCAATAGCGTCGCCGCGGGTCACCTTATCACCGACCTTGACCAACAGCGATAGGGTATGCGCATAGCGCGTGACCAGGCCGCTGGCATGGGTAAGCTCGATGACTCGACCATAGCCGGTCGTTTCCCCCGAGAATGAGACAACACCATCGGCCATTGCGCGAATGGGTGAACCAAAGTGGGAGGCAATATCAACGCCCGAATGAAACGCAACATTGCCGGAAAAGGGATCGGCACGTTCACCGAAACCAGAAGAAATAAAACCTCCTTCGACCGGCCAGCCGGTGGGCGTCACTGCTTCCGTCACTCGGCGATGCAGCAGCAAGGCATCAAGCGCCCTTAGGCGCGTCTCTGAGCCGCGGATTTCATCAGCCAATCGATCCAGGCTGGTCGAAACATCTATCCCCTGCGCTTGCGTCAGACGCTCCGGTCCGCCCTGCGCCACCTCGCCCTCAAAATCGAACTCACGATCGTCCAACCCTGCCATCCGCGTCAGTCTTCCGCCCAACGCATTAAGCCGAAGTACCTGCGCTTGCAGTTGGCCCATGCGCAATGCCAACGCGTTAAGGTGCGTGCTTGCTTGTTGCTTTGCAGCTTCCAGTGCGCGCGACTGATTGGTGATCTCAGCGGCAAACGTCGTAATTCGATCTTCCGCAACAGCGGATCGATTCACTAAGGATTGAATACGTAGGGCGACGAATCCAATAATGAACGGCAGCAGCACACCGCCGACGAAGATAATCACCATGAGGTGGCGGTGAGAAAGGCAGCTGTTCCTACCGCTACCTGACTTGCCTGGAACGAGAATGATGTTCATCGGCTCTCTCTTATTTTTAGTTAAGCCGCCCTCAGGCGCGGGCTGCCTTGCAAACGACGGCTGGCGCGAGCCAGCAAATTACACTGTGCTCGCGTCGTCGGAAAAGTCGGGTGGACGAACTTTTCCGATCTGACCTAAATCAGGTTGCCGGCAGCGTCCGGATAAACGAGATGGGTGCTTCCTCGTTATCGGTGTAAGTCATCAGCTCCCAGGCATCGCGCGTAGCGACGAGCTGACGTAGTAAACGATTATTGAGCGAATGGCCAGACTTATAAGCACTGAAAGCACCGATCAAGGGGCAACCTAACAAATAAAGATCGCCGATGGCATCCAGCACCTTATGCTTAACAAACTCGTCTTCGTAACGTAGCCCATCGTCGTTCAGCATGCGGTATTCGTCGAGCACGATGGCGTTGTCCATACCGCCGCCGCGCGCTAGCCCGGCCTGACGCATGGTCTCGAGATCGGCCATAAAACCGAAGGTACGCGCGCGGCTTACTTCGCGTACGAACGAGGTAGTCGAGAAATCTACACAGGTATGCTGCGCCGAGCTGCGGAACATCGGATGATCGAAGTCGATACCGAACGAAACCTTAAAGCCCTCAAACGGCTCGAATGCAGCCCATTTGTCACCATCGGTCAGTTCGATACGGCGTTTAATACGAATAAAGCGCTTAGGCGCCACCTGCTCGGCAATGCCGGCAGATTGAATAAGAAATACAAACGGACCAGCGCTACCGTCCATGATCGGAACTTCGGGCGCGGTCAATTCGACATAAGCGTTGTCGATACCTAAACCGGCAAACGCCGACATTAAATGTTCAACGGTCGATACGCGTACGCCGTTCGATTCAAGCGTGGTTGATAAACGCGTATCGGAAACATTCTCAGGACGAGCACGGATCTCGACCGGAGCCTTGAGATCCGTACGACGGAATACAATGCCGGTTTCCACCGGCGCTGGACGCAGCGTCAGGTAAACCTTTTCCCCCGTATGCAAACCGACGCCGGTAGCGCGGATGACATTTTTAAGTGTGCGCTGCTTAATCATTACTCTTTATCGCGTGTTTTTTCGCTCACAAACGATTGGATAAATGCAACGTCCCAGTCACTGTGGAGGTGAGCGCGGCTACCCCTGCTGCGGAACATTGCGACGGCAGCCAATCCATCCTCCGTGGAAACAACGGATTCGGAGTAATTTAAGAACAAATAGCTGAGGCTGTCCAGCCGCATTTCGTGGGTATTTACTATTTGGACCTCATCCCACGACGAACGGATGAACAGCCTTGCACTTAGTCAGCTTGTTTGCGCAAGAAAGCGGGTATATCCAAATATTCTAACCCACCGTCCACAGCGCCCTCTGAGCGCCGATCGGACCGGCGATGGCGAATCACGGTCGGGGTGTCCAGCGACTCGTAATCCATTGTTCCAGTTCCTGTTTTTATCACCTTATACGGCTGGTGTTGGTGCTGGTGTTGCTGCTTACGCTTATCTTGGCCAAGGCCGGTGGCAACCACCGTCACCCGGAGCTCGTCGGTCAACTGCGGCTCGATGACCGTACCGATGACCACAGTCGCGTCTTCCGCGGCGAATTCCTTAATCGTATTACCGACCTCCTCGAACTCACCAATCGACATATTAAGTCCAGCCGTGATGTTCACCAGCAAACCACGCGCGCCAGAAATATGGACATCCTCGAGCAGCGGGCTGGAGATCGCCGCCATAGCCGCTTCTTGCGCCCGACCCTCGCCAGTAGCCGTGGCCGAACCCATCATCGCCATACCCATCTCTGACATCACCGTACGAACGTCAGCAAAGTCGACGTTGATAAGGCCCGGACGAGTAATCAACTCAGCGATACCCTGCACGGCATTCTGCAGCACTTGGTTCGCCTTGGCGAAGGCATCGAGCAAACTTGCGCCCTTGCCAAGGATGGTTAGGAGCTTTTCATTCGGAATAGTAATGATGGAGTCGACGAACTCGCTGAGCTCGCGGATACCTTGCTCGGCTATCGCCATGCGCTTCTTGCCTTCGAAGGGGAACGGTTTGGTCACGACCGCGACCGTCAGCACGCCCATATCCTTCGCCACCTGCGCCACTACCGGCGCCGCGCCGGTGCCGGTGCCACCGCCCATGCCGGCGGTAATAAAGATCATATCGGCGCCCTGCAACACTTCAGCGATACGCTCGCGATCTTCGACTGCCGCCTGCCGACCGACCGTAGGATCAGCACCGCAACCCAATCCTTTGGTTAGGTTGGTGCCAAGCTGTAGCACGGTTTTCGCCTGCGTGCGCTTCAACGCCTGGGCATCGGTGTTGGCGATAATGAACTCGACGCCGTCGATATTAGCCGCAACCATGTGGTCAACCGCGTTTCCGCCGCCGCCGCCCACTCCTATTACTTTGATAACGGCTTGTTGGCCGTAGGTGTCGATGAGCTCAAACATTGTTAGTACCTCCAGATATATCCGTCATAAATAGAAAATCGTTAGAAGTTGCCTTCAAACCAACCTCGCATTTTTGTCCAAAGGCCTTTCACTCCGGCTACTTGTGGCCGGGGCACGAAACCTCTGCCTTGGCGACTGCGCGCACCGTAGAGCACGAGCCCGACACCAGTCGCGAAAATCGGGTTCTGCACAACGCCCTTCAACCCGCCAACGTACTGCGGGATGCCCAAACGTACCGGCATGTGGAATACCTCTTCCGCCAAATCCACCATGCCTTCCATCTTGCTGCTGCCACCGGTGATGACCATGCCCGAACCGAGCACGTCCTCGAAACCGCTGCGGCGCAATTCCGCCTGCACCAGGCCGTAAAGCTCTTCGATGCGCGGCTCGATCACTTCCGCCAGCATCTGTCGCGACAATTTGCGCGGCGCACGATCGCCGACGCTCGGAACTTCGAGCGACTCGTCGCGATGCGCGAGCTGCGTCAACGCGCAGCCGTATTTCTGTTTGATGTCCTCGGCGAACTGCGTCGGTGTACGCAACGCAATCGCGATGTCGTTCGTGACTTGATCGCCGGCGATTGGAATCACGGCGGTATGCCGGATCGCGCCTTCGGTGAACACCGAGATATCGGTAGTACCGCCGCCGATGTCGATCATGCACACACCGAGCTCTTTCTCGTCTTCGGTCAGCGTCGACATACTGGAAGCAAGCTGCTCCAGAATGATGTCGTCGACTTCGAGCCCGCAGCGACGCACGCACTTGACGATGTTCTGTGCCGCACTCACGGCGCCGGTAACGATGTGCACCTTCGCTTCAAGCCGCACCCCGCTCATGCCGATCGGCTCGCGGATACCGTCTTGCTTATCGATGATGAATTCCTGCGGCAAGATGTGCAGCAGTTTTTGATCGGCCGGAATCGCCAACGCCCGCGCCGCTTCGAGCACGCGCTCGACGTCGTCCTGACCAACTTCTTTGTCCTTGATAGCGACGATGCCGTGCGAATTGAAGCTGGCAATATGCGAACCGGCGATTCCAGCGAATACCGAATGAATTTGGCAGCCGGCCATCAGCTCGGCCTCTTCGACCGCGCGCTGAATCGATTGCACGGTCGACTCGATGTTAACCACCACACCCCGCTTCATACCGCGCGACGGATGATGGCCGACACCGACGATTTCGACCTCACCCGTCGGTGTCACTTCAGCCACGATCGCCAGCACCTTCGAGGTGCCGATATCCAACCCCACGATCAATTTTCCGTCGTCTCTTTTTGCCATTCTTTTGTTAACCCTCGTTGCGCGAGGCTGCCGCCTCTGCGGTACTCGCGCTTGCTGCATTCGGGTCACGCCATTCCACCGCGAACCCGTTCGTGTAACGCAGGTCGACTTGCTTGATCGCATGCGCCTGCTCGGCCAGCGTTGCGCCGTAGACCTGCGCAAATCGTTCCAGTCGCGCCTGCGGTTGTTGGTGATCGAGCACCAGCACCAGCGGGCCGCCTTCGGCCGCGCCATCGAGCTCCAATCGCCAACTACGCCGCGCCGTTAAGCTCAATCCCGTCAACCGAAGATTGAGCTTGGCCAGCGACGCTTGAAAATCGCTAAAAGCGGTCAGCACCTGCGGCGCCGTTCCATCAGGACCGGCCAGACGCGGCAGATCGGTCGGCAAGTCGCTACCGTCGACCCGCACCACCTCACCGTTGGAATTCACCCAGGCGGCGTCGCCCCAACGAGCGATCAATTGCTGCTCGGTAAATTCGACGACGATGTCCTGCGGAAAGCGGCGGCGCACCGAGACGCCCTGCACCCACGGCACGCTCTCCAGCCGTTGCCGCACGGCGGTCAAATCGACCAGAAAAAAGTTGCCGCGGACGGTACTGAGCACCGCCGCTTCGAGCTTGCGATGCTGGACATGTTTGAACGGACCTTCGAAATACAACGCCCGTACCGGATAGTTCTCCGCCCGCAACAACCAATCGGCAGCGTACGAAAACGCCACCAGAAATCCGAGCGCAATGACGAACCGCAGCGCCGTCGCGACCGCAGCGTAATTGATCGTGTTAGCGCGTTCAGCGATCACGATGGCTCGTTTCCAAAATGCGTAACGCCAATTCGTCGAAGTCGATGCCGGCTTGCTTCGCCGCCATCGGCACCAGACTGTGGCCGGTCATTCCCGGCGAGGTGTTGACCTCTAGAAAATACGGCTTGCCGGAGCTGTGCAAAATTACATCGACCCGGCCCCATCCTTCGCAACCGACGATGCGATACGCCTGCAACGCCTGCTGTTGAATCGTCCGTTCCTGCTCGGCCGGCAGGCCGCTCGGACAAAAATATTTCGTGTCATCGGAGAAATATTTCGCTTGGTAGTCGTACAACTCGACCATCGGTTGGATGCGCACCAGCGGCAACGCGGTATCGCCGATAATCGCGGCGGTCAGTTCCTGTCCGGCGATGAACTCTTCGACCAACACCAAACGATCGTGTTGTGCGGCAAGTTGGTACGCCGTCGGCAAATCTTTCGCGGTCGTCACTTTGCTCAAACCGATGGTGGATCCTTCGCACGCCGGCTTCACGATCAGCGGCAATCCCAAATTCTTGACCACGGCATCGAAATCGCTGTCGGCATCGAGCATCGTATAGCGCGGCGTCGGCACACCGACCGCCTGCCACATGAGCTTGGTGCGCCACTTGTCCATCGCGATCGCCGACGCCATCACGCCGCTGCCGGTGTACGGAAGGCCGAGCAGCTCGAGCGCGCCCTGCACCGTGCCGTCTTCGCCGAAGCGCCCGTGCAAAGCGATATGGGCGCGCGCAAAACCGTCGCGCCGCAAATCTTCCAGCGGCCGTTCCGCCGGGTCGAACGCATGCGCATCGACGCCCTGGCGACGCAACGCCGCTAATACCGCGTTACCGCTCAACAGCGAGATCTCGCGTTCCGCCGAGCGGCCACCCATCAGTACGGCAACTTTGCCAAATCGTTTGTTATTCATACCGCTTCACCAATGACCCGCACCTCGGTCTCGAGGTGCACCCCTTGTTTGGTTTCAACTTCCGCCTGCACCAGCGCGATCAGCCGCTCGATATCGGCGGCACGAGCGCCGCCGGTATTGACGATAAAGTTCGCATGCAATTCGGACACGGCGGCGGCGCCAACGCGCGCGCCCTTCAAACCGCAAGCCTCGATCAACCGTGCGGCATGATCGTTCGGCGGATTCTTGAAGATCGAACCGGCGTTCGGCAGCTGCGTCGGTTGAGTTGCGCCGCGGCGCGCCAGCAAGCGTCGAATCAGACCGCGACCTTCTTGTTTCGTGTCCTTGGGGAAACGAAAGTGACCGGCGATAAACCATTCGTTCGTCGGGCCCTGCACGCGCCGATAGGTGACTTGGTATTCGGCGGCGGTACGCTGCCGCAGCACGCCGGCGCGATCGACCGTTTCGACCGCCTCGACGAAGCTCCAGGTCTCGCCACCGTGCGCACCGGCGTTCATTGCCAACGCGCCGCCGACGGTGCCGGGAATGCCGGCCATGAATTCGGCGCCGCTCAAACCTTGGTTAACGCACAAGCGCGCGAGCTTGGCACAAGCGACGCCGGCCTCAGCCCGCACGCGCTCGGGCGCCAGCACTTTCAGCCCGCCGAGCGCGCCGCTGGTAACGATCACGGTGCCGCGCACGCCGCCATCGCGAACTAATAAGTTGCTGCCCAAGCCCACCCAATGGATGGCCTCGTCAGCCGGCAACGTTCGCAAAAACGCCGCCAGATCGTCGACATCGGCCGGCACGTAAAAACGATCGACTGGACCGCCGACACGCCAGCTCGTATGGCGCGCCATCGGCTCATTTTTAAGCAGTTGACCGCGCAGCAACGGCTCGCCTCCCTCCCCCTCAGGGGGAGGGAATGAGGGTGGGGGTGGGTTGCGTCGCAGCCCCATCATTCAGCCCTCCCGGTCGACAACGCGTCCGCCAAGCTCGCCGCGACTTGACCGATGCTGCCGGCGCCGAGCGTCAATACCACGTCATTCGCTCGCAGCACGCCTTGCAGGGCTTCCGGCAACGTCTGCACATCGGCAACGAAGATAGGATCGGTGCGGCCGCGCGTGCGGATTGCCCGTGCCAGCGCCCGACCATCGGCGCCGCTGATCGGTGCTTCGCCGGCCGCGTAAACCTCGGTCAACAACAACACGTCGAGTTCGCTCAGCACGGCGCTGAAGTCGTCGAGCAGATCGCGTGTGCGCGTGTAACGATGCGGTTGGAACACCACCACCAAGCGCCGCTCCGGCCATGCACCGCGCGCGGCGGCGATAGTGACGGCGAGCTCGCGCGGATGATGGCCGTAATCGTCGACCAGAATGACATCGCCGCCGTCGACAGTAACGCGGCCGTTGATTTGGAAACGCCGACCGATGCCGCCGAATTGCGCGAGCGCGCGCACGATCGCCTCTTTTTTAATCTCGAGCGCGTGCGCGACGGTGATGGCGGCGAGCGTATTCAATACGGTATGCCGGCCGGGATGATTAACCGTGATCTCGGCCCAGTTGGGCGCGCCCGGCAAGCTCACACGGAAGCTCATCTGCAATCCGTCTTGGCGCACGTCGTGCGCCCGCACGTCGGCCGCCGAATCGATGCCGTAGGTACGCACGGGTTTGTGCACCGCCGGCAGAATGTCGCGCACGACCGGATCATCGGTGCACAACACCGCCAACCCGTAGAACGGCAAATTGTGCAGAAAGTCGACGAAGGTTTGCTTCAACTTTTCGAAGTCGCCGCCGTAGGTTTCCATGTGGTCGGCATCGATGTTGGTGACGACCGCCATGAACGGCGTTAGATGCAGGAACGACGCGTCCGATTCGTCGGCTTCGGCGACCAAGTATTCGCCGCGACCGAGACGCGCGTGGGTGCCGGCGCTGTTCAAGCGACCGCCGATGACGAAGGTCGGATCGATCCCACCCTCCGCGAGGCAGCTCGCTACCAAGCTCGTGGTCGTGGTCTTGCCATGCGTGCCGGCGATGGCAATGCCACGCTGCAGCTTCATCAATTCACCCAGCATCTCCGCACGTGGAATCACCGGGACCTTGGCGGCACGGGCCGCCACCACTTCCGGGTTGTCGTTGGTGACCGCCGACGAGATGACAACCACGTCGACGCCCTTCACCCAATCGGCGACATGGCCGATGCGTACGGTGACGCCCAGTTGCTGCAAACGACGCGTGTTGGCGCTCTCGCGCGCATCCGAACCGGATACTTCATAACCCTGGTTGTGCAACACTTCGGCGATGCCGCACATTCCGACGCCACCGATGCCGACGAAGTGCACGCGCCTGACGCGATCACGCATGGCACACCTCCAGACACAGCTGCGCCACCGTATCGTCGGCGGTCGGCAAGCTGCAGGCACGTGCCGCTTGCGCCATCTTTAATAAGGCTTGCCGATCGGCGCTGAATGTCTGCAGCAACTCCACCAACCGCTCGGCCATGAGCTCGCGTTGTTGCACTAATACGGCAGCGCCGCGATCTACCAAAAAGCGCGCATTGGCCGTCTGATGATCATCGACCGCATGCGGATACGGTACGAGGATGGCGCCGAGACCGGCGGCAGCAAGCTCAGCAACCGTCATCGCGCCGGCACGACACAGAACGACATCGGCCCAGGCATACGCCGCCGCCATATCGTCGATAAACGACAGCACTTTCGCCGGCACATCGCCGTAGGCCTGTTCAACCTTGACCACCGAATCGCGTCCACATTGATGCCACACCTCGGGCCGCGCGGTTGCATTCAGTGCGCGCAAGGCTTGCGGCACCACCTGATTCAACGCCGTCGCCCCCAAGCTGCCGCCGACGACCAGCAAGCGCAATGCGCCCTGGCGGCCGATGAAGCGCGCCGTCGGATCCGGCAGACGGGCGATTTCGGCGCGTACCGGATTACCGACGTGGCGCACGCGTTTGTGATTACCGAAGGTGATCGGAAAACCGGTAAGCACTTGGCGCGCGAACAACGCCAGCCATTTATTCGTCATGCCGGGGATCGCGTTCTGCTCATGAATCAACAGCGGCGTGCGTGTGAGCCAGGCCACTAATCCGCCGGGGCCGGCGACAAAACCGCCCATCGACAACACCACTTGCGGTCGCCGCCGACGTAACACCGCGAACGCCTGCGCCATCGCCCGCGCCATGCGCCACGGCAACGCCAACCAACGCAATACACCACCGCCGCGCACGCTGCGAATCGTGATCCATTCCATATCGATATCGGGCGCCGCTGCCGGCACCACGCGCGCTTCTAAACCTTCGCGGGTGCCGAGCCACATCACCGGTACTTGTTGCGCACGCAAGCGCCGCGCCACCGCGAGACCGGGAAACACGTGACCGCCGGTGCCGCCGGCCATGATCATGACGCCGCTCAATGGCGCCCCCATACGAGGCCGCGCGATTCGCGTTCGATCATCAGCAGTAAGCCGGCGGCGATCGAACAGACGACGATGCTCGAACCGCCGTAGCTCAAGAACGGCAAGGTCAGCCCCTTGGTCGGCAGCAGTCCCATGTTCACGCCAAGATTGATCATCGCTTGCGTCGACAGCAGCATGCCGAGCCCCTGCGCCAGACGTGCGCCATAGAGCTGGCCGGCGGCCTCCGCCTGACGAGCGATGGCGAAGGCACGCAGCGTTATCACACCGATGAGTCCGATCACCGTGAGCACGCCCATGAGACCGAGCTCTTCGGCGATCACCGCCATTAAGAAATCGGTATGTGCCGCCGGCAAGTACGACAACTTCTGCACGCTCGCGCCGAGACCGACGCCGAACCACTCACCGCGACCGAACGCGATCAACGCCTGCACCAGCTGAAAGCCGGTACCGAACGGATCGGCCCACGGATCGAGGAAACTGGTCACGCGGTTCATGCGGTACGGCGCGATCAATGTCAGCGCGACGACACCAACGGCACCGGCACCGACGACGAGCATGAAGTGCCAGAAACGGACGCCGCCGAGGAACAACATCGTCAACACGGTAATGCTAATGACGACGACACTGCCGAGATCAGGTTCCAGCAACAGCAGAATGCCGACCATGGCGACGACGATGCCGATCATCAAGATGCCGCGCGTGAATTTTTTGAGCTCTTCCTGCTTGCGTACGAGATAGCCGGCAACGTAGGCGACGATGAACAGCTTCATGAATTCGGACGGCTGCACCGTTATCAGCCCTAAGCGTAACCAGCGCGAGCTGCCGTTGACGTTCATGCCGATACCGGGCAACAGCACCACCACCAGCAACACCAGCCCGACTAATAATAAGTACGGACCGGCAGCAGCCCACCAGCTCACGCGGGTGCGTACGGCGAAGGCGGCGAAGATGGCGCCGATGAATAGATAAAATCCGTGATGCAGCAGAAAATACAGGCTGCTGCCTTGGGTACGCGTGGCATAGTCGACCGACGCCGAGTGCACCATTACCAACCCGAACGACGCCAGCGCCAGCACCGCGCCGATTAGCGTGTAGTCCCACGGAGCGCGGGCGCGGCCGGCGGCGCGTGTATCGTCGGCGGTCAGCACGCGGCTCATCGGAGCAGCTCCTCGACGGCGGCGCGGAAGGTCGCGCCGCGATGCTCGTAGTTCTTGTACATATCGAGACTGGCGCACGCCGGCGACAGCAAGACGATATCGCCCGGCTGGGCGAACGCGTGCGCCGCGCGTACCGCCTCTTTCATATCGTGTGCGTGCTGCGTCGGTACGACGCCCTGCAGCGCCGCCTCGATCTTGGCGGCGTCGCGGCCGATGAGGACGACGGCGCGCGCATGCGCGGCGCAAACGTCCTTGAGCTCGCTGAAGTCAGCACCTTTGCCGTCGCCGCCGGCGATCAACACCACCGGCGCCGTCATACCGTTCAATGCCGCCGCGGTCGCACCGACGTTCGTGCCCTTCGAATCGTTGATCCAGCGCACACCATCGCGTTCGCCGACCAACTCGGTGCGATGCGGCAAGCCTTTGAACGCGCGCACCGCCGCCACTTGCGCCGCGCGCGGAACATTGAGCGCATCGGTCAGTGCCAACGCCGCCAACACATTCGCCAAGTTGTGACTTCCCGGCAGCGGCACGTCGACCGCGCGCAGGATCGGCTCGTCGCCATGCACCAACCAAGTTTCACCGTTGCGTTGCTGCAGACCATAGTCAATCGATGACGACGGCTCGCCTAAACAGAAACGCGCGACCCGCCGCGCCGGCTGGACCAACTGCTGCACGATCGCGTCGTCGGCGTTGAGCACCATCAAGCCGTCGCCGCGAAAAATGCGCGCTTTAGCGGCGGCATAATCGTTAATGTCGGCGTAGCGGTCCATATGGTCGGGGGTAATGTTGAGCACCGTCGCCGCACGCGCATTCAAGCTCGACGTGGTCTCCAACTGAAAGCTCGACAGCTCCAGCACGTACACGTGCGGCTCACGCGGGCCGAGCAATGACAGCGCCGCGACACCAATGTTGCCGCCGACTTTCGTATTGAGGCCGGCAATCTGGCACATTGTTCCAACCAACGACGTCACCGTGCTCTTGCCGTTGGCGCCGGTAATGGCCAACACCGGCGCTTTGGCAGCGCGCGCGAACAGCTCGATGTCGCCGACCACTTCGCTACCGGCAGCGATCGCTTGCGCAATCGCCGGCTCTTTCAACGACACCCCGGGGCTAACGACCAGTAAGTCATGATCGCGTAACAAACGTTCGTCGAGACCACCGGTGTGCAGCACTACGTTCGGGAATTCGCGCTGCAGCTCGTGGAGATTCGGCGGTTGCCGACGCGTATCGACGCCGACGACGTCGTAACCTTGCTTCAGTAAATAACGCACGCAGGTCGCGCCCGTGAACCCGAGGCCCACCACCAGTGCACGCTTCTTCATCGCTGTCTTTGCCATTGCCAACATTACCGAATCTTCAACGTCGCCAAACCGATCAAGACCAGGATCAGTGAAATGATCCAGAAGCGCACGATCACGCGCGGTTCCGGCCAACCCTTCAATTCAAAATGGTGGTGCAACGGCGCCATCCGGAAGATGCGCTTGCCGGTGAGCTTGAACGACACCACTTGTAAGATGACCGACACCATCTCCATCACGAACACGCCGCCCATGATGAACAACACCAGTTCCTGACGTACGACCACGGCAATGGCGCCGAGTGCCGCACCGAGCGCGAGCGCGCCGATGTCGCCCATGAACACCATCGCCGGATAGGTGTTGAACCAGAGGAAGCCGAGGCCGGCGCCGACGATGGCGGCGCAGATGATCAGCACTTCGCCGACACCGGCGATGTGCGGAAATCCTAAGTACGCCGAGAAGTTGGCGTGACCGGTGACGTAGGCGAACACACCGAGACCGGCGGCGACCAGCGCCGACGGCATGATCGCCAAGCCGTCGAGACCGTCGGTGAAGTTAACGGCGTTGCTGCTGCCGACGATCACGCAGTAGCTCAGCAGGATGTACACCGGGCCGAGCGGCACGATCACATCCTTCAACAGCGGCACCAATAAGCCGGTCTCCGCCGGTGTCTGCGCCGTCAGGTACAGAAAAGTAGCAGCGCCGAAACCGAATACGGTCTGCCAGAAAAACTTCCACTTGGCGGCCAACCCTTTCGGATCTTTGTTGATGACCTTTTTGTAATCGTCGACCCAACCGATCGCGCCGAAGGCGAGCGTTACCAACAAGACGACCCAGACAAAACGATTGCGCAGATCGGCCCACAATAACGTGGCGACGAACACCGCGATCAGGATCATCGCCCCGCCCATGGTCGGTGTGCCGACCTTGGACAAATGGCTTTGCGGCCCGTCTTTGCGGATCGCCTGACCCATCTGCCGATAGACCAATCGGCGGATGACGACCGGACCGATACACCACGAGATCACGAGCGCCGTGATCACGCCCAAGATCGCGCGAAAGGTGAGATAGCGAAAGACATTGAAAATCGAGAACTCGGTCGCTAAGCGCTCAAACAGGTAGTAGAGCAATTAGGTGGCTCCAGTTATTAAAAGTGTTTTCATTCCGTCTCTCCCTCCCCACTCGTGGAGGAGCTATGAGAAGAGGAGGAAACCGACGACCGCTCGACTTCCTTCGCGCCCGCGCTCCCCTCTCCCGCGAGGTGAGCGGCGACCTTCATAAGATCGGGCTGCTGAATAATCCCAGCAACAACCTTCTCCATCTGCATCATGCGAGATCCCTTCACCAGCAACGTCATATCGCCGTGCATGCAATCGACCAGCGCCTCGATCAACGCCTCGCGCGCGCGGAAATGCTTGCCGCCTTTACCGAAGCGTTCGACCGCGAGCGCACTGAGCTCGCCGAGCGCATATAGCCGATCGATGCCGAGATGCTGCGCCAACTCGCCGATGCGCCGATGAATGTCGGGTGCCGACGGTCCGAGCTCGCCCATATCGCCGAGCACCAGCACGCGTTCGCCCCTCGATTCGCGCAACACTTGCAGGCCGGCGGTGACTGAACCGGGATTGGCGTTGTACGTGTCGTCAATCACGCGCGCGCCGCTGAGGCCGGCTTTGAACTCGAGCCGACCGGAGATGGCTTGGAGTTTTTCCAATCCTTTGATCACATCGGCAGCGGTGGCACCGGCGCTCAATGACGCCGCCGCCGCGGCAAGGGCGTTCAACACGTTGTGTTTGCCGATCAACGCAATGCGCATTTCGACCTCTCCGTGGGGGGTTTGCATCTGGATGGCGCTACCCGCGGTGCTCAACTGATACTGCGCCGTGAAATCCGCAGGATGGTCCAAACCGAATGTCAGGCACTTGCGCGGCGCCGCTAGCGAGCGCCACAGTCCGAGGTAAGGATCATCGGCGTTGAGAATGGCCACACCGTCCTTGGCCAGGCCCATAAAAATTTCGCCCTTCGAACGCGCCACCTGATCGAGACTGCCGAGACCGGCGAGGTGCGCTTCGGCGGCGTTGTTGATGAGCGCCACCGTCGGCTGCGTCAGACGCGACAAGTAGTCGATCTCGCCGCGATGGTTCATGCCCATCTCGATCACCGCGGTGCGATCACTGCTGCGCAGACGCAATAACGTCAGCGGCAAACCGATATCGTTGTTGTAGTTGCCGCGAGTCACGCAAACCGGGCCGACCTGCGCCAAGATGCTGCCGATCATTTCTTTGACGGTGGTCTTGCCGTTGCTGCCGGTAACAGCGACCACCGGGATATTGAATTGGCGACGCCAAAACGCCGCGAACTCGCCGAGCGCGAGTCGAGTGTCGGCGACATGCACATACGGCAGCGCGGTATCGAGCTCGCGCGCGACCAACGCCGCGACCGCGCCCTTCGCCATCGCTTGCGCCAAAAAGTGGTGGCCGTCGAAGTTGGGGCCGGTCAAGGCGACGAACAGATCGCCCTTTTGTAAGGTACGCGTGTCAGTACCGACGCCGGTGAAACGAACGTCCGGTCCGACCCAAGGTGCGCGCAACTCGTTGGCAAGCAATTCGAGCGACATCATGCGGCCCGCCCCAATAGCTCGCGCACGGTGTCGCGATCACTGTACGGGTGACGGGTATCGCCGATCTGCTGATAGTCCTCGTGACCTTTGCCGGCGATCAGCACGACATCGTCGCTAGCCGCTTCGCTCAGCGCGGCGGTAATGGCGGCGCGCCGATCGCGGATCACACGCGCCGGTTGCCGCATGCCAGCGCGAATCTCGTCGATGATGGTCGCGCCCGCTTCGTGCCGTGGATTGTCGTCGGTGAGGATAACGACATCGGCCAGGCGCTCGGCGATCGCCCCCATCTGCGGCCGCTTACCGCGATCGCGGTTGCCACCGCAACCAAACACGCACCACAGCTGCCCGCTGACATGCGGCCGTAACGCCTGTAATACTTGCTCGAGCGCATCCGGTGTATGTGCATAGTCGATCATGACCAGCGGCTGCACGCCGCCGCCGAAACGTTCGACCCGTCCCGGTACCGGCCGGGCGCCGGCGAGCCGTTGCGCGGCGTCGGTGGCGTCGAGCCCAAGCGCAAGCAACGTGGCCAACACCGCGACTAGGTTCAAGGCATTGAACTCACCGAAGAGCGGTGCGCGAATTTCGACGTCGCCTTGCGGTGTGGCGGCGATTAACTGCAACCCCTCACGCGAGCACTTCAATGAACGAGCGTAAACGTCGCCGGCCGAACGACCGTAAGCGATGACGCGCGCACGACCGGCCAAGAGATCGATGAGCTTGCGACCGTGCTCGTCATCGCCATTGATCACTGCGGTCTTGAGACCGGCGCAGGTAAACAGCCGGGTCTTCGCCGCCGCGTAATGTTCCATCGCACCGTGATAGTCGAGATGATCGCGGCTCAAGTTGGTGAACACCGCGACCTCGAAGGCAACGGCGTTGACGCGACCTTGATCGAGCGCATGCGAGGACACTTCCATCGATACATGCGCGGCCGAGGCAGCGACGAATTCGGCTAACAGGCGATGCACGGCAAGCGCATCGGGCGTTGTATGCAGACCGGCGTCGAGCGCACCGGGGAAACCGTAGCCGAGCGTGCCGATGATGCCGCAGCGACGCGGCGGGCGATCGAGCGCCTGCGCCAACAATTGCGTGCACGTGGTCTTGCCGTTGGTACCGGTCACGCCGACGACGACTAAACGCCGTGACGGCGCATCGTAGAAACGATCGGCGATGGTGCCGAGATGGTCCGCCAAACCGTGCACACCGATCGCCGGAACCGGTAATACCGACGGCACGAAATCGTTGGCCTCGTAAACAATTGCCGCAACACCGCGCGCGGCGACATCCGTGAGAAAGGTACGACCGTCATGACGCGCGCCCGGCAAGGCGACGAACAACGCGCCGGTAGAAACGGCGCGGCTATCCAACGTTAGCGCCTGCACCAAGCGATCTTGAGCGCCACTGACGGCGCCGATGCCGGCCAGCAACTCGCTCAATTTCTTGCCAGCGCTCATGTGCCGGCCTCCATCGATCGCATCAACGCGCCAACTTTCCCTTCGCCTGGGTGCGGCGGCTGACTGGCGAGCGGAATAGATTTTGGTTCCGTGACTACCTTCGCCACCGGCGCACGATCGTGCGCTGGCGGCGTCTTCACGATCTGCGTTCCCGCCGGCCGCGGCGCATCCGGCGGAATATCGAGCAGCCGCAACGCGCCCGCCATGACTTGTCCGAATACCGGCGCGGCAACGTCACCGCCAAAGTGGTGGTCTCGTTGTGGACCGTCGATAGCCACGACCATCACCAAACGTGGATTAGTCGCCGGCGCAAAACCGGCGAACCAGGCGACGTAATCGTGACTGGCATAATTACCGGCAATGAGTTTGTGTACGGTGCCGGTCTTGCCGCCGACACGATAATCGAGCACGCGCGCGGCACCGCCGGTGCCGTCGCCACCGACCGCAAGCTCCAGCATCTGCCGCACCGCCTGCGCGATCTTCGCTGACATCACTCGCTTACGCGCCGGCGGGGTGTCTTGCCGCAGCAAAGTCACCGGCGCCAACTCACCGCCGTTGGCAAGCACGGTATAGGCGCGCGCGAGCTGGATCGGCGTCACCGAAAGACCATAACCGTATGACACCGTTGCCTGCTCGATCGGCACCCAGGTCGTCGGCGGATGCAGAATGCCGGTCACTTCACCGGGCAACTTGCTACCGGTCGAACCGGCGAGACCGACCCGCCGCAACATGCTCCACAGCGTTTCGCCTTTCATCGACAACGCGATCTTGCTGGCGCCAACGTTGCTCGACTTTTCGATAACGCGGGCGACTGAGATCACACCGTAGTTATGCATGTCGCGGATAAGCTTATTGCCGACTTGGAACGTGCCCGGTGTCGTATCGATCAGCGTCGTCGGCGTATATCTGCCGGTCTCCAGAGCCGCGGCGACGGTGAATGGTTTCAATGTCGAGCCCGGCTCATAGAGATCGGTGACGACGCGATTGCGGAATGTCTGACTATCCAGGTGCGCGCGATTATTCGGATTGAAGTCGGGCTCGTTCACCAGCGCCAACACCTCACCCGTATAAGCATCGAGCACCACCGCGCTGCCGGCGCGTGCACCGCTCGCTTCTACGGCCGCCTTCAACTCTCGATAAGCCAGATATTGAATGCGGCGATCCAAACTAGTGACGAGATCTTTGCCCGGCACCGGCAACTGCAGGCTCTCGATCATCTCCACCGTATTGCCACGCATGTCTTTCAGCACGCGCTTGGTGCCAGGGATGGCGCGCAAACTAGCGTCGTACGCGAGCTCAAGGCCTTCTTGACCGTGATCGTCGACGTTGGTGAAACCGAGCACGTGCCCGGCTACCGGCCCCGACGGATAGTAGCGACGATATTCACGCAGCAGCGACACCCCGGGCACCTTGAGGCGCATCACCTGCTCGGCGAAGCTCGGCGGTACGTGCCGCTTCAAATACAGGAATTCGCGATCGGCATTGCGTTCGAGCAACTGGGTCAACTCGGCCGACGTCATCGCCAACACCCGCGCCAGCGCGCCGAACGATTTACGGTCTTCCAAAGCGGTGGCGGGATGCACCCATACCGAATCGACCGGTGTGCTGATAGCGAGCGGCACCCCGTTGCGATCGAGGATCATGCCGCGATGCGAGTTGTCCTTAACGACGCGCGTGTATCGCGCCGTCCCTTGCGATTGCAGATAACTCGCATTGATCACCTGCAAATACACCGCGCGCGCCGCCAGCAGCGCGAAGCCGCTGAACAGGAATATCAGCACCAACCGCGAGCGTAGGCGCGAAACCGGTTTGGGGCGGGCGTTCGTCATGGCGCGCCTGCGATCGGGCGCACGACGACAATGCGGTCGCGCGCCGGAGTATTCATATCGAGCTGCAACCGAGCTGCCGTCTCAACCCGCCGATGCTCGGACCACGTGCCCTCTTCCAACAACAACTGACCCCACTCGGTGTTGAGCGAGTCGCGCTCACCCTGCAACTTCTGCAGTTGCGCGAATAACTGGCGACTTTGATGGCGTTCTTCAATAACAAACATCGCACTGGCGAGGACCGCGAGGCTAAGCAGTAACAACGGCTTAGGCATGGGCCACCTCGGTGCGCTCGGCAACGCGCAACACGGCACTGCGAGCACGCGGATTGCGCGCGACTTCAGTGTCGCTCGCGCGAATAGCGCGGCCCAGTGCGCGCAACCGCGGCCGAAACGGCACCGGTGGCGCCGGCATGCCGCGCGGTATCTCCGGGCCGTTGGCCTCGTTACGGATGAAATTTTTTACGCGGCGGTCTTCGAGCGAGTGAAAACTAATAACTGCAAGACGTCCGGCCGGCGCGAGCACGCGCAAGGCTTCCGGCAACGCCGCATCGATCTCATCGAGCTCGCGATTGATATACAGGCGGATCGCCTGAAATGTGCGTGTCGCCGGGTCCTTCTTGCGCTCACGACCCGGCACGGCGGCGGCGACGAGCTTGGCCAGCGTAAGGGTATCGGTGATCGGCGCTTGCGCACGTGCGCGGACGATGGCGCGGGCAATACGACGCGAGTGACGCTCTTCGCCGTATTCAAAAATCACATTGGCGATATCGACTTCATCGGCGCGATTGACCCAATCCGCTGCCGATTCACCGGTGCTGGGATCCATGCGCATATCGAGCGGACCGGCATTGCGGAAACTGAAGCCGCGGGCGGCATCATCGAGCTGTGGCGAAGAAACACCGAAATCGAACAAAATGCCATCGACCCGGCCGCTAAGCGCCAGGCGGTCGCAGACGCGACCGATTTGTGAAAATCGGGATTGTTCAACCTGCACGCGCGATTCGCCGGCAAAACGGCGACGCGCATCAGCAATCGCTTGCGGATCTCGATCCAGCGCTATCAGCCGACCCGACCCACTCAACTGTTTCATGATTTCCCCGGCATGCCCACCGCGGCCGTAGGTCGCATCGACCACTACCGCATCGGGCTTGACGTTGAGTGCCTGTATTACCTCAGCGAGGAGTACAGGGATGTGCGACGCTTCATTCACGCGCCTCTACAGCGACAATGATTCGAGATCCGGCGGCAAATCGCCGCCGTCGTCGTCACCGGCGGCTAACCACTCCGCACGGCGCACGTTCCACACTTCTTCACTCCAAAGTTCGAATTTATTTCCCTGACCAATCAACACCACAGACTTGTTGAGGCCGGCGAATTCCCGCAACGGGGGTGGTACCAGAATACGGCCGGAAGCATCGAGGTCGCACTCGGTAGCATGCCCCATCAGCAAACGTTGGAGCCGACGCGCTTGCTTGTTGAAGCTTGGCAATTTGACCAGCTTGCGTTCGATTTCTTCCCAGTCGGGTAAGGGGTAAAGCAATAGGCAGCGATCACGATCAACCGTCATGATCATCTGGCCATTACATTGACGTATCAGTGTCTCGCGATAACGCGTCGGTATAGCAAGGCGACCCTTGCTATCGAGTTGGAGCGCGTTGACCCCGCGAAACATCATTTATTTCCCCTTTCTCCCGCTGTAAACCACAAAAATCCACTATTCCCCACCTACAGACACTATAGTGGCTCGCAGTAAAAGCCGTCAAGGAATTGTTGTGATCGCGCGTCAGCTTCTTCCTTGAAAGACAAAACGTTAGCGCGGTTGTCGAACCGACGACCGGTATTCAGATAGGCTAGGCGGAAATTCGTACAAAAAAGATGGCCTTGACGCGCAAAATCAGCGCCGACAGGGCGAGTAAAAACAGTGGATTAGAAAACTAACTTAAAGTGCTCGCTCAAACTTGAGCTCAGAAGACACCGCCGAGCGCTGGTGGCTCATTCGCCGGTACAAACGCGTTAATTGGGGTTCGTTACCGCTCCGACCCGCCGTTGTGTAGGACGGAATAGTACGTTCCTACACAACAAAAAAGTGTGGAGTCAGCCGATAAGCCGGGTTTTGTCGAGGACAGTCATTCGTCTGGGACGCACGTCGCCGTGCGCCTCAAGCAACCAACCCGGGAACGGTACGGGCCGCACCATAGTTCCCCTATTTGGTCTTGCTCCGGGTGGGGTTTGCCCTGCCACGAGATGTTGCCACCCGCGCGGTGCGCTCTTACCGCACCTTTTCACCCTTACCGGCCTTCGTGAGAAGGCTTAGGCGGTATATTTTCTGTGGCACTTTCCGTCGGCTCGCGCCGCCCAGGCGTTACCTGGCACCCTGCCCTATGGAGCCCGGACTTTCCTCTCCGCCACTGAAGGCAGAGCGACTGTCTGGCTGACTCCGGGCGGTATTTTATCGCATCCTGCCTAAGGAAACCCGCAATTACGCGT
Source organism: Gammaproteobacteria bacterium (assembly GCA_016199745.1). Lineage (NCBI taxonomy): Bacteria > Pseudomonadati > Pseudomonadota > Gammaproteobacteria > Gammaproteobacteria bacterium. The sequence continues at coordinate 20,160 of JACQFZ010000049.1, read as the reverse complement.
CAGCATCAGTCGCTAAATCACGCTTTAACGCCAGGGCACGCTCATACAACGGATTTTTGTGCATTCCTGTCAGGCGCGCGGCTAAGTTCACCGCCTCCTTCAACGACACCGATTCGAGCAATATTCGCAACACGCGCTCGGCTTCGGCATCCTGTGGGGCGATCGCAACATCAGCGGCGCCATGGATGAGCACGACAAATTCACCGAGCTGCTCATTCGCCTCACGCTGTACCAACGCCTGCAAATCGGCAAGTGTGCCTTCGAGGATCGTCTCGAATTTCTTCGTCAACTCACGACCGATGACGGCCAATCGCTCACCGCCGAAAACGCTAACCATGTCGACGAGCGACGCCACGATACGATGTGCGCTTTCGTAGTAGACGAGCGTGCGCGTCTCGCTTTTTACCGCCTCGAACGCCGCTCGGCGCGCCGCTTCACGCGGCGGCGGAAACCCTTCGAAGGCGAAACGATCGGTCGGCAAGCCGGCGACCGACAATGCGGCAATTGCCGCGCACGGACCTGGCACCGGCACGACACGAATACCGGCGATGCGGGCGGCACGTACGAGTTGAAATCCAGGATCGCTTAACAGGGGGGTACCGGCATCGCTGATGAGTGCGATAGACTTACCGGCGCGCAATGCCTCAATCAATATAGGTACTTGCTTGCGCTCGTTATGTTCATGGACGCTCGTTAGCTTGGTAGGAATCCCATAGTGCTGCAGCAGCTTAGTACTGTGCCGCGTATCTTCAGCGGCGATCAGGTCGACGTGCGCGAGCACTTCGAGCGCACGCGCGGAGATATCTTCAAGATTGCCGATGGGCGTCGCCACCACATACAACGCCGCCGTCAGGTTTGACACGATGCCCCCACTGCTCTCAGCGTCCAACACCCATCTTAACATGCACGCCACTCGCTCATGGCTCGGTACGCTGGGCACAGCGTTACTACTCATCGGTTGTACGACATTTCCGATGGCGCCGGCGGCAACGTCGACGATCGAACCCGCGTCGGTAGAAACAGCGGAACGAGCCAAGAACAGCGGCGAGTATGTGGTCGCGGCGCGCCAGTTCGAGCAACTGGCGGAAACGGCACATCCCCCGCAAAAGCAAACGTATCTGTTGAACGCGGTCGAGTCTTTGATCAAAGGCGGCTGGTTAAAGTCGGCGCATGAAAAACTCGACACGATTTCGGTCAACGGGCTAGCCCCAGACATCATCGCCCGCAAACGTATTCTTGAAGCACGTTTAGCGCTCGCCGACGGCGCACCGGCAAAGGCCGTCGTTGTTCTCGACAGCGCTGCGCGCAGCAGTGGCCTCAATCCCGCCGTGCAAGCCGATCTCTACGAAGCGCGGGCACAAGCCGAACTCGCGCTCAATCGCCCGTTCGCCGCCACTCAACAACTCGCGCAACGCGAACAATACCTACACGCTGACGCCGCCGTCGCCGACAATCAGATGAAGTTGTGGCGCGCGCTCGAATCGGTACCGCAAGACAAACTGCGCGCCGAACTCGCGCAAGCGCGCGATCCGGTGATCGCCGGTTGGATCGAGCTGGCGTTAACGACACGCGACAACGCCAAGAACGCTACCGCAATCACCCACAGCATCGCCGAATGGCGTGCCCATTACCCGCAACATCCAGCCGGCAAACCGTTGCTCGATAGCTTGACGGTCGGCGCACCGGCGATCACTGGCCGGATCGAACACATTGCCCTGCTGCTACCGCTGACTTCCGACTACGCATTAGCGGCCCAAGCCGTGCGCGATGGTTTTCTGGCGATGCATTCGACGACACCGGAAGCCGAGCGCCCCAAAGTGACTATTTACGATCTCGGCGCTAACCCCGCGTTAGCGCCGCAAGTGTACGACCGCGCGGTACGCGAAGGCGCACAAGTCATCGTCGGCCCGCTCGGCCGCGAGGCCACCGATACGATTGTGCGCCAGGCGAATCTCGGTGCACCGACACTGTTACTGAGTCATACCGATGAAAAACCTGCCGGCGCGGCACGCCTGTTTCAATTCGGCCTGCCACCCGAGCAAGAAGCGCGCGAGGCGGCCGAGCGGGCTTACCTCGATGGCTGCCGGCAAGCGGCGATGCTTTATCCAACCGGTGCCTGGGGCGAGCGTATGAGCACCGCCTTCAGCGGTCATTGGCAGCGACTCGGTGGATTGGTGCAGGCCAGCCATGGCTATAACGAAAACGAGGTCGATTTTTCAGGACCGATCAAGCAACTGCTCAATATCGTGCAAAGCGAAGAGCGGCGTGCACTGATTGAACGCCGCATCGGTCAGCGACTGCAATTCGATCCGCGGCCGCGTCACGATATTCAGTGCTTGTTCCTGGCCGCTAAGCCGCGCCATGCGCGACTGATCAAACCGCAGCTCAACTATTTTCATGCCGGCGACATCCCGGTATACGCCACGTCCGACATCTACGCCGGTAGGCCCGATCCGGCGCAGGACGCCGACCTCGACGGTATTCAGTTCGGCGACATGCCGTGGATGCTGATCAACAGCGGTCGCTACGCCGAGCTGCGGCAATTACAAACCGACTGGCGCTACGCGCACACCGAGCTCGACCGGCTGTACGCGCTTGGCATGGATAGCTACGCGATCCTGTCGCAGTTGAACCGCATCAGCACGGAGAATTCCGCACGCTTCGCCGGCGTTACCAGCGGCTTGAGCCTGGATTCGGAAGGTCGCCTGCAACGGCAACTGGCGTGGGCCAAGTTCCGTAACGGCGTGCCGCGCCTGCTCGACGCCCGTTGACGCGGAGATGCCAAGCGATCGGCTTCGCGGCGTACTTCAGCGCTTCGCTCGCCGGCGACCGGCACCGCGCCCGCCGACAACGAAACAACGCGACGGCGCCACCGCCGAAGCGCTCGCCGCCGCGCATCTGGAACACGCCGGTCTTGCCCTGCTCGCACGCAACTACCGAACGCCGTTCGGCGAAATCGACCTAGTGATGGAGCAGGGACAAGTGCTGGTATTCGTCGAGGTTCGCTTTCGCGGGCGCGTCGATTACGGTATGCCGGCCGAAACCGTCGGCAACCGCAAGCAAGCACGACTACGGGCGACCGCCGAACATTTTTTGCAGCATGATCGACGGGCCTCCAATCGGCCGTGCCGATTTGATATCGTAGCGATCACTCCCGCGCCTTCCGGGGCCCATCAATTGGAATGGCTGCAAGATGCCTTCTAGCGACAATCCTCCTATGAGCCGAGTCAGCGTAAAAACAACCAGTCCGGAAATTTTGATCGCCCGGGTTAAGCATCACTTCCAAGAAAGCGTCATGACGCTACGCGACTCGATGGAGCCGCTAGCGCCGCTGATTGCAACGGCCGCCGAACATATGGGCCAAGCGTTGTTGTCCGATCGAAAAATTCTCGCCTGCGGTAACGGCGGTTCGGCCGCGGACGCGCAGCACTTCTCGGCCGAGTTACTGAACCGTTTCGAGCGTGAACGTCCGGGCTTGCCCGGCATCGCCCTCACCACCGATGCGTCAACACTGACGTCGATCGCCAACGACTACAACTTCGAAAGTATTTTTGCCAAGCAAGTGCGCGCGCTCGGTCAACCCGGCGATGTGTTGCTCGGCATCACGACGTCAGGCAATTCGCCGAATGTATTGCGTGCGGTTGAAGCGGCGCATGAGCGCGGCATGGTAGTGGTGGCACTCAACGGCCGCCAGGGCGGCGAGCTCTCGAGTCTACTCGACGACGACGACGTCAACATCTGCGTCGTCGGTCCATCGACCGCGCGCATTCAAGAAGTGCATGGCCTGGTGATCCACTGCCTATGCGACCTCATCGATCATCAACTTCTGGGCCAGTTGTAGATTGATTCGAGCCAGCCAAAAAATCGCCCGCGACAGCAACGAGCTGGCCGCGCGTCTCGCGGCACTGCCACGACCGCTGGTGTTCACCAATGGTTGCTTCGACATTCTGCACCGCGGGCACGTGACGTATCTCGAAGAAGCGCGCGCGCTCGGTGCCAGTCTAATCGTTGGTGTTAATACCGACGCGTCGGTCAAACGCCTGGACAAGGGCAGCGATCGGCCCATCAATCCGCTCGACGATCGCCTAGCGATCTTGGCGTCACTCGAAAGTGTTTCGCTGGTGGTACCGTTCGACGACGACACGCCGCTCGAGCTCATCCAACGTATTCGTCCGGAGCATCTCGTCAAAGGTGGCGATTGGTCGATCGACAAGATCGTCGGTCATGACGTCGTTCAATCTTACGGCGGCAAAACACATTCGATTCCGTTCCGCTTTGAACGTTCGACAACGGATCTACTGCGCCGTATCCGCAACTAGTCCCGCTTCCGTTCGACCGGCACCCAGCGCCATAACGAAAGCGCCAGCAACGCTGCCACCACATAGATCAGTGAGAATATCCAAAGCGGCACGTTGTAGTAGAGCAGCCACGACAGCCAACGCACGATAAATCCACCATCGCCATCGGTGGCGCCGCGCAGCGCGTCTTCCCATACTGTCAACGGACATGTGATGCCTAGCAGTGCTTCGGCGGCAACAAACAAGATACCACCGAGATGCAGCAATCGCAGTGAGCGGTGGCGCACAAAACGCCAGTGGCACAAATTTCCGAGCGGGATAACGACAAAGCCGAGCGCAATAAAACCGACGATGAGGGCATGAGTAACGAGGATGACATCAGCTAACATGAAGGCGTTGTGTTAATTAGATGCGTCAAGAGACCAACAAGCGTTACTACTCCCGCAACAAGCGCTCATACATCGCCTGATCCCCGGCACTGAAGCAACAAGCGATGATCTCCTCGAAGCGACGCTCGTACTCGCGCAGCACCGACACCGCAATGCGCGCCGCCTCTTCCTTCGGGTAACGATAGACGCCAGTGCTGATCGACGGAAACGCAATGGAACCGACGGCATGCGTCAACGCCAACTCCAATGAATGGCGATAACAGTTGGCTAGCAACGTCGCTTCGTGATGGTCACCACCGCGCCAAACCGGCCCAACCGTGTGGATGATCCATTGAACGGGAAGTTTAAAGGCGGGCGTAATTTTCGCTTCACCGGTCGGGCAACCGCCAAGTCTCCGGCAATGTGCTAGCAGCTCGGGACCGGCGGCGCGATGAATCGCGCCGTCGACACCGCCACCGCCGAGCAACGTTTCATTGGCGGCATTGACGATGGCCCCGACCTTGAGCGTCGTGATATCGGCTTGCAGGACGCGAATCATACGGGCGACTCCGAACGCGAACGGGCGCCCATTATCGCCCGGTTACTTGATGCGCTTAAGCACCGGACCCTTGCGCGGTACCGGTGGCGGAGTGACATCCGGCGGCGTACTCGGTGTGGCTTCTTCGGCTTCGGGAAATGCAATCCCCTGGCCGTTCTCGCGCGCATAGATGGCGCGAATAGCGGCGAGCGGGCAAAACACATTGAACGGTCGGCCGCCGAAGCGAGCGGAAAACGACAGCGCTTGCTCGGTCAGCTCAAAGTGTTGTACGGCTCGGGCAGCGACATTCAATACGATCTTGCCGTCCTGCACATACGCCGATGGAACGCTGACCTCGGGTTGACCGGCATCGACGATCACATGCGGAGTAAGGCCGCCTTCGACCGTCCAGTCGTAGACAGCACGCAGCAAGTAAAGCTTTAACGGCGTCATGGCGGCGGCCTAAACCGGCTTATGCATTTCCTTTTCAGGCTCAGTCAGGCTGAGCTTGAACGCCTTACGCGCAAATAGGCGCTCGGCATAGTCGAGGATCGGTTTGGCCTGCTTCGGTAACTCGATTTCGTAAATCTGTAGACGCCACAACAATGGCGCCAGCGCGCAATCGACCAAACTCAGCTCTTCGCCCAGGACGAATTGCTGGTCCTTGAAGATCGGCGAGATCACCGCCAAACCGTCGCGGATGATCGTACGGGCACGCAGGCCGACTTTCTTGTCGCCGCCGGTGATGTCCGGGATCAAGCTGTACCAATCGCGATCGAAGCGCAGCAACATCAAACGCGCACGGGCGCGCGACACCGGATCGACCGGCATCAACGGCGGATGCGGCAACCGTTCGTCGAGGTACTCGTTGATGATGTTCGATTCGTACAGCACCAAATCGCGGTCGACCATGGTCGGAACCTGGTTGTACGGATTGAGATCCGCCAACTCTTGCGGCTTCTTGCTGATATCGACATCAACAATTTGGCACTCGACATCTTTTTCGAACAACACGATGCGGGTGCGATGGCTGTAGGGGTCGGACAGACCGGCATACAGCGTCATAATCGGCTTACGCGCCGCCGGCACCAATGGATCAAAAGTACGTTCTACGGTCATATACGCGGACTCCGGGCCTTCAAAAGCACCGCCGCGCATAACGCACGGCGGTGGTGAACGGACAACTAGTGGACGTCTTTCCAGTATTCCTTCTTCAGCAGATAAGCGAAGACCAGGAATATGGCGAGGAATAGCAACACATAACCGCCGATACGATAACGATCGAGCTTGGCGGGTTCACCCAAATACACGAGGAAGTTCGTCAGATCGCGCATCGAGCGATCGTACTCGGCCGGCTTCATGGTACCAGGCTTCGCCAGCTCGAACTTCTCGAACACCGACGTCTCGACGACCTTCTCGACCTGCTTGCCGTCTTGCTCAACGTGCGTCGTCTGCTTCTCGATCTTGTAAACTGGCCGTTGCTCGCCTTGCCACTCGTACAACACGTGCGGCATGGCAACATGCGGGAAGACCATATTGTTCCAGCCGGAAACCGACTTATCATCGCGGTAGAAGCTGCGCATGTAAGTGTAAACCCACTCCGGACCGCGCGAACGCGCTACCAGCGTGAGATCTGGCGGCGCTACACCGAAGGTTGCCTTGGCCTCATCCTTCGGCATAACTGCCTTCATGAGGTCCCCGACCTTGTCGGCGGCGAACAGCAGGTTTTCTTCTACCAACTCTTCAGAGATACCGAGGTCTTTCCCCATACGGTTGTAGCGCATGTAAGCAGCGCTGTGACACGACAGGCAATAGTTGACGAAGATGCGCGCGCCGCGCTGCAGTGACGGCTTGTCGCCCAAGTCGATCTTGACCGGGTCGAGATGCGCCTCGCCACGGCCACCGGCGAAGGCAGCGGCCGGCACCAGGGCCAGCATGAGCACTAATAGAAGCTTTCTCATTTGGACGTCACCCTCTCCGGCACCGGTTTAGTTTTGTCTAACTTCGTGTAGATCGGCATCAAGAAGAAGAATGCGAAATACAGCACGGTACCAAGCTGCGCCCAGTACACGTTCTTGAAGAGAAACAAATCGATGTCGTCCGGCTTCTTGGTTCCGAGATAGCCGAGAACAAAGAAACTTACGGTGAAGATCGCCAACGCGGTTTTGTACATCCAGCCACGATAACGGATCGACTTCACCGGCGAGCGATCGAGCCACGGCACTAAGAAAAGGACCGCGATCGAAAGCCCCATGAACAACACGCCCCAGATCTTCGCGTTAACCCAGAGAAAGTTAATCGTGTTGGCGCGCAGGATCGAATAGAACGGTGTGAAGTACCAAAGCGGCGTGATGTCGACCGGCGTCTGCAGGATATTCGCCGGCGTGAAGTTATCGTGCTCCAGAAACCAGCCAGACATTTCCGGCCAGAAAAACACGATGGCCGAGAAAATCATCAAGAACACGGTCGTGCCGACCAGATCCTTCAACGTGAAGTACGGATGCATCGGAATACCGTCGAGCGGCAAACCATTCGGACCTTTGTTCTTCTTGATTTCGATGCCGTCCGGATTGTTCGAGCCGACCTTGTGCAGGGCGACGATGTGGATGAATACCAACAGGATCAACACGATCGGCATGGCGATAACATGCAACGAGAAGAAGCGATTCAACGTGGCATCGGATACGACGAAGTCGCCGCGGATCCACTCGGACAGACCAGGACCAACGACCGGGATAGCGTCGAACAGCGAGATAATTACCTGCGCGCCCCAGTAAGACATGTTGCCCCACGGCAGCAGATAGCCCATGAACGCCTCGGCCATCAGCACGATGAAGATGACGACACCGATGATCCACAGCAACTCACGCGGACCGCGGTGCGAACCGTATAAGAACGCCCGGAAGATGTGGAGATAGACGACGACGAAGAACATCGATGCGCCGGTCGAATGCAGGTAACGCAGCAACCAACCGTACTCGACGTCGCGCATGATGTACTCGACCGACGAGAACGCCAAGCCGGTGTCCGGCTTGTAATGCATCGTCAGGAAGATGCCCGTCAGGATCTGCATCGCCAACACCACCAGCGCCAGCGAGCCGAAGTAGTACCAGAAGTTGAAGTTCTTCGGCGTGGAGTACTTGGAAGCGTGTAGCTCCCAGGTCTCGGTCAGCGGGAAGCGCTCATCGACCCAGCCGACCAATCCTTTACTTTCGCTCGGCTTCATTAGGCGGCTCCTTTCTGATCTTTCTGATCTTTCGGATCGACGCCGATGAGAACGCGGCTGTCGCTCAGGTAGCTGTGCTGCGGCACCACCAGGTTGGTCGGCGCCGGCACGTTCTTGAACACGCGGCCGGCGAGGTCGAACTTAGAGCCGTGGCACGGGCAGAAGAAACCACCCGGCCAGTTGTCGCCGAGACCAGAGGTAGCACCAGCGGTGAGGCGCTTGTCGGGCGAGCAACCGAGATGGGTACAGATACCGACCAGCACCAACACCTCTGGCTTAATCGAGCGTCCCGGGTTCTTGGCGTACGCCGGCTGCTGCGACACGACCGTCGACTGCGGATCAGCCAGAATCCCTTCGTCCTGCTTCAGGGATTCCAACATCTCTGGCGTGCGCCGCACGATCCAGACCGGCTTACCGCGCCATTCGACGGTGATCAGCTGGCCCGACTCGAGCTTGCTGATATCGACTTCAACCGGCGCACCGGCGGCACGCGCACGCGCACTCGGCAGCATGCTCTTAACGAAGGGTGTAGCTGCAAATGCAGCCCCGACCAATCCAAGACCCGTCGTCGCTACCAGCAATCGCCGGCGACGCGGATCGACACCCTCAGCGCTCATGAAACCCCCTGAAATTTTCGAACGTAATAATCTTACCGGGCGATAAATCGGCCGGCGTAGAAACTTGGTGTGTTGGCATGTACTTCTAGGCTAAAAAAGGCGGCATAGGATCATATAAGGCCTGGTTCTAGTCAAGCGAAACGCCATGATCCGCGCGGCCAAGAAGGTGGATTCTATCGGAGTTAGGCGCGGCCGAACCACTTTGCAATTATTTTATCGCTGCCTGACTAATCCCCCTGCCGATTGTCCGGCGCCTACTCGGGCCGGGGCGAACGCTTGTGGATCCGGCGCGCCACCAATGCGCCGACCTCATACAGTAAGCACATCGGCACCGCCAATAACAACTGCGATAGCACGTCCGGCGGCGTCAAAATGGCGGCGGCGATAAAGATCCCGACAATTACGTACGGTCGCTTCTCACTCAGCGCCTCGGGGCTGACGACGCCCATGTAGACCAAAATGACGACGGCCACCGGTACCTCGAAGGCAATGCCAAACGCGAAGAACAGCGAGAAAACAAAATCGAGATAGGCCGAGATGGATGGCATCATCATCACGCCTTCCGGGACGGTGCCGACAAAAAACTTGAACACCACCGGAAATACCGCGAAATAGGCGAATGCCATGCCGCTGTAAAACAGCACAACGCTCGATACCACCAGCGGCACGACCAACCGGCGCTCGTGCTTATACAACCCCGGCGCGACAAATGCCCAAATCTGATAGAGCAGAATCGGCGCCGCGATTGCGACCGATACCATCGCCGTCAATCGAATCGGTGTGAGGAATGGCGAGGCCACGTCGGTGGCGATCATGCTGGCGCCGGCCGGCAATACCGCCAGCAGCGGTTGCGCCAACAGCGTGTAAACGTCGTTCGACCACGGCACCAACCCAATGAACACGACGGCGACGGCAATCACCGCATACAGAATGCGATTGCGCAGCTCGAGCAGGTGCGAAATGAGCGTGCCGCTGACCTCGTCGGTCTCAGCCACCGGTATTACTCTTTGATTTCGGGTTTAACTTCGGGTTCGGCGTCTGCAACTTCCGGCGCCTGGACGCTTTTCTTCTTAGTAACGGCCTTCGGTTTACGAACTGCCGTTTTGCGGCGAGCCTTCGCCTTCTTGGGTACGGCGGCAGCACTCTCTTCCGCTGCTACGGCTTCGACTGCCGCTGGCTCGGCAGCCGGCGGTGCAATCGACGGAACGCCGATATCGCTGGCATTCGGCACAGCACTGGCAAGATCGTGCGATAACTGCGCCGATGTTTCGTCCATCAACCGGCGCGCATCGTCCAACTCGCCCGTCAGCTGCTGCCACTCGGGTATATTCGCCTGCTGAATCTCACGGTCCAAATCGCGTTTGGCATCCGCCATAAACGCCCGCAACCGCCCGAGCCAGCGCCCAGCGGTGCTGGCAACTTCGGGCAACCGTTTTGGACCGAGCACCAGTAGTGCGACTAGGCCAACGATCAGCAACTCGGAAAAACCGACGTCAAACATACGAGCGGCGCGCCGTCTGCGCGCTTAGGCCTTGCTCTTGTCCTTGGTAGTGGTGACTTCGGCGTCGATCACGCGACCGCTGTTAGCGAATCGCGGCGGCTCGGCCGGCGCCGGCGCTTGCTTCTCGTCTTCCTGCTCGCCGTCCTTCACTGCCTTTTTGAAATTGCGGATGGCTGAGCCCAAATCACCGCCAATATTGCCGAGCTTCTTGGTGCCGAAAACCAGCATCACTACGACCAGAACGATCAACCAATGCCAAATACTCCAGCTACCCATGCGATATCTCCAGATCAAATGAACCGCGTTAGCGAACCTGCTCTCCCTCCCCCCTTGCGGGGGAGGGATGGGGAGAGGGGGCCATTTCGAAGCCCGCTCTCCTTCCCTTCCCACAACGGAGGAGGGAAATATTAAAAGTTACCGCGGGTCTTTCAACGCACGCGACGCCTTTTCCTCGAGCCCGGACCGGCCCAATCGCCGATCGAGCTCCTGCAAGATGTCGTCCGGTTTGAGTCCTTGCTGCGCCAGCAACACCAGGGTGTGAAACCAGAGGTCAGCGACCTCGTGGATCAACTGCGACCGCTCTCCGCCTTTGGCCGCAATTACCGTCTCCGTCGCCTCTTCGCCGATCTTCTTAAGTATGGCATCGAGCCCTTTGGCATAGAGGCTGGCGGCATACGACGTCTCCGGCGCTGCACCCTTGCGCGCCTCGAGCATCGCTGCCACCTTACTTAAAGTATCTGACATCGCTATTTCTTGCCATAAATTTCCCGGGCCGGCTTCAATACCGGCTCGACCGCGGCCCACTGGTCCTGGGTCAGGCGCTGATAAAAACAGCTTTCCCGACCGGTATGACAAGCGATACCGCCCAGTTGTTCGACCAACAACAGGACCGCGTCGTTGTCGCAATCCAGGCGAATTTCGCGAATTCGCTGCACGTGCCCCGATTCTTCACCCTTGCGCCATAACTTGGCGCGTGAACGCGACCAGTACACCGCCCGGCCCTCGAGCGCAGTTGCCGCCAACGACTCGCGATTCATCCACGCCAGCGTCAGCACCTTACCGGTGCCGGCGTCTTGAGCAATAGCAGGGACGAGGCCATCGTTTCCCCACTTTACGTTGTCGAGCCAGGAGTCACTCATAGGTTGAACCATGATAGCAGAGGCTATCCCCCTCTTAATTCCATCTTCGCGTTTTTAACGCGGGGAATAATTAGGGTGGCTTGGCTATCTTCGTACCTCAAGACCGGCCTCCGCCATACGCTGCTTCGCTTGGCCGACGGTGTACTCGCCAAAATGGAAAATACTAGCCGCCAACACCGCATCGGCGGCGCCTTCACGCACCCCAGCTACCAAGTGGTCGAGATTGCCGACACCACCGGAAGCAATCACCGGCACGCTCACGGCATCGGCCACCGCCCGTGTCAGCGGTAAATCGAAGCCATTCTTAGTGCCGTCACGATCCATGCTGGTCAACAGGATTTCGCCGGCGCCGTACGCCGCCATGCGCGCGGCCCATTCGATGACGTCGAGGCCGGTCGCCCGCCGGCCGCCGTGGGTGTAGACCTCCCAGCGCGGCGCCGGGCCCGTCTGCGTCTGTTTGGCATCGACCGCGACAACGATGCACTGCGCACCGAAACGATCAGCCGCGCGTTTGACGAAATCGGGGTCAGTAACCGCAGCGGTATTGATCGATACTTTGTCGGCACCGGCGTTCAACATGCGCCGGACGTCGTCGACGGTGCGAATACCGCCGCCGACGGTGAGCGGAATGAACACCTGGTCGGCCATACGCTCGACCACATGCACCATCGTGCCGCGGTTATCGCTGCTGGCGGTGATATCGAGAAAGGTGATCTCGTCCGCCCCCTGCTCGTCGTACCGGCGCGCGATCTCGACCGGATCGCCGGCATCGCGGATTTCGACGAACTTGACGCCCTTAACCACACGACCATTATCAACGTCGAGGCAAGGGATGACGCGTTTTGCTAGGCCCATAGCGCGATTCTAACGTACCGTGCGTGTGCTTTAGAGCAAAAAATGCGGCGCCGACCGACGACGGCGGCCGATTGTTGTAATTGCGACGTCTTTTTAACAAAAGCGCTAGCTGAGTTATTTGATAGGATCGACCCCACTCATTTCCGCCGATTCCAGAGACATTCATGACGAAAATTGAGAGCCTGCTGGTCGCCAATCGCGGCGAAATCGCTATCCGCGTCATGCGCGCGGCAGCGGAAATGGGCATTCGCACGGTTGCGATCTACGCCAACGAAGACCGCTTCTCGCTGCATCGGTTCAAGGCCGACGAGAGTTACCTGGTCGGCGCCGGCAAAAAGCCGATTCAGGCCTACCTCGATATCAACGACATCGTCCATATCGCCAAGCAGGCGAAAGTCGACGCCATCCACCCCGGTTACGGCTTTCTGTCGGAGAACCCGGAGTTTGCCGCGGCTTGCGCCGCCCATGGCATCGCCTTCGTCGGCCCGACGCCCGAGGTCATGCGTACGCTCGGCAACAAAGTCGCCGCGCGCAACGCCGCGATCGCCGCCGGCGTGCCGGTGATTCCGGCGACCGGCGCGCTATCGCGCGACATCGCCGAGGTCAAACGCGCCGCCGCCAAGGTCGGCTACCCGCTGATGCTGAAGGCGAGCTGGGGCGGCGGCGGCCGCGGCATGCGTACGATCGAAGCCGAAGCCGATCTGGCGGAGCAACTGGACATTGCCCGGCGCGAAGCGCTGGCGGCGTTCGGCAACGACGAGGTGTACCTCGAAAAACTGGTGCGCCGTGCGCGCCACGTTGAAGTGCAAATCCTCGGCGATACCTACGGCAACGTCGTCCATCTCTACGAGCGCGACTGCTCGGTGCAGCGGCGCAATCAAAAAGTGGTCGAGCGCGCGCCGGCGCCGTACCTCGCCGAAGCTAAGCGACAAAAATTATGCGACGCCGCGCTCAAGCTCGCGCGTGCTGTCAATTACACGCACGCCGGCACCGTCGAATTTCTGATGGACGCCGACACCGATGAGTTCTATTTCATCGAGGTCAATCCGCGCATCCAAGTCGAGCATACCGTCACCGAAGTCGTCACCGGCATCGATATCGTCAAGAGCCAGATCCGCGTCAGCGAAGGCGCACGCATCGGCGGCGACGCCGGCGTGCCATTACAAGACGGCATTCGCTTGATGGGACACGCGCTGCAGTGCCGTGTTACCACCGAAGATCCGGAAAACAACTTCACGCCGGATTACGGTCGCATCACCGCCTATCGCAGCGCCGCCGGTTTCGGCGTGCGCCTCGACGGCGGCACCGCCTACGCCGGCGCGGTCATCACGCCGTATTACGACTCGCTGTTGGTGAAAGTCACGACCTGGGCGCAGACGCCGGAAGAAGTTATCCAGCGCATGAACCGCGCACTGCGCGAGTTCCGCGTCCGCGGCGTTTCAACCAATCTGCAATTTCTCGAAAACGTTATCGATCACCCGTTGTTCCGCAACGGCGAGTGCACGACACGCTTCATCGATACGACGCCGGAGTTGTTCCAGTTTCCGCTGCGCCGCGACCGTGCCACGCGCTTGCTGCGCTTCATCGGCGAAGTCGCGGTCAACGGCAATCCGGAGATGAAAGGTCGCGAAGCGCCGGCCGCTTGGCAGGCCGGCCATCTCACCCGCGCGACACCGCCGGCGTTCGATTTGACGCAACCGATTCCGCCGGGCACGCGCCATCGGCTGCGCGAGCTCGGCCCGGAAAAATTCGCACAGTGGATGAAACAGCAACAACGCGTGCTGCTAACCGACACGACCATGCGCGATGCGCACCAGTCGCTGTTCGCGACGCGCATGCGTACCAAGGACATGCTCGAGATCGCACCGTACTACGCGCGGCTGTTGCCGCAGCTGTTCTCGCTCGAATGCTGGGGCGGCGCGACATTCGACGTGGCGATGCGTTTCCTGAAGGAAGATCCGTGGGAACGCCTGACCGGCCTGCGCGAACGTGTGCCGAATATTTTGCTGCAGATGCTGCTGCGCGCATCGAACGCTGTCGGCTACACGAACTACGCCGACAACGTCGTGCGTTATTTCGTCGAGCAAGCGGCTAAGAGCGGCGTCGACGTGTTCCGCGTGTTCGACTCGCTCAATTGGGTCGACAACATGCGCGTCGCCATGGACGCGGTACGCGAAGCCGGCGCGCTATGCGAAGGCACGATTTGCTACACCGGCGATTTGTTCGACGCCAAGCGGCCGAAGTACAACTTGAAGTACTACGTCGATATGGCCAAGCAATTGGAAAAGGCCGGCGCGCACATTCTCGGTATCAAAGACATGGCCGGCGTTTGCAAGCCGCGCGCCGCACGCGAGTTGGTGCGGGCATTGAAGCAAGAGGTCGGCCTGCCGATCCATTTCCACACACACGACACCAGCGGCATCGCCGCCGCCTCAGTGCTTGCGGCCGTCGACGCTGGCGTCGACGCCGTCGATGGCGCGCTCGACTCGATGAGCGGCCTGACGTCGCAGCCGAACTTGGGCGCGATCGCCGCCGCTCTCGCCGGCTCCGAGCGCGATGCCGGCGTCAATCTCGATGCGATGCAGTCGATCTCGAATTACTGGGAAGGCGTGCGCCGCTTTTACGAGCCGTTCGAGGCTGACATCCGTTCCGGTACCGCCGATGTCTACAAGCACGAGATGCCCGGCGGTCAGTACACCAACCTGCGCGAACAGGCACGCGCGATGGGCCTGGAACATCGCTGGCCGGAAGTATCGCGCGCCTACGCCGACGTGAATTTGCTGTTCGGCGATATCGTCAAAGTGACGCCGACGTCGAAGGTGGTCGGCGACATGGCGTTGTACATGGTGGCGAACGATCTCACGCCGGATGACGTGAAGAACCCGGACAAAGATATCGCCTTCCCCGAGTCGGTGGTGTCGTTGTTCAAAGGCGAGCTTGGGTTTCCGGCCGATGGCTTTCCGAAAGCGCTCGAACGCAAAGTCTTAAAAGGCCAGCCGCCGCTGTCCGGTCGTGCCGGCGCGCATTTGCCGCCGGTCGATCTCGACAAAACGCGCACGCAGCTGGCCACGATTATCGGCCGTAAGCCGAGCGATCAAGACTTGGCATCGCATCTCATGTATCCGCGCGTGTTCAAGGATTTCGCCGAGCATCAGAAACATTACGGCAGCATTAGCGAGTTGCCGACGCCGGTGTTCTTTTACGGCTTACGCGATCACGAAGAGATTGTGATCGACATCGACAAAGGCAAGTCGCTCATCGTCCGCCTGCAAGGCCGCGCCGAGCCGGATGAGGACGGCGACGTGAAATTGTTCTTCGAGCTGAACGGCGAGCCGCGCTTGATCCGCGTACCCAAAGCCGGGCTGGTGTCTACCGCTGCTGCGCATCCGAAGGCGCAGGACGATAACGCTAAGCATGTCGGTGCGCCGATGCCGGGTATGGTGGTGACGGTCGCTGTCAAAGCGGGACAGCGTGTGCATGCCGGCGATCCGTTGGTGTCGATTGAAGCGATGAAGATGGAAACGATGGTACGGGCGACGCGGGACGGTGTGGTGAAGCATGTGTACGTGAAGCCGGGGAAGACGATTGTTGCTAAAGATTTGTTGGTGGAATTGGAGGGATAGTTGAATCGCCCCGTTGGGGCGATGTCTGTCGAGGGTAATAAATATATTCAGCGGGATGCTCCGCCCCGCACCCAGGGTTACTTTTCTTTGCTTGTGCAAAGAAAAGTAACCAAAAGAAAGCACCCCCCGGGGTGGCGCAAAGCATCCTGCGCTTCTCGCTTTTGGCTCACTAACTATGTCTGACAGCAACTGCAACTACCCATTTCACTCACCCCCCACCCTAACCCTCCCCCGCTAGGGCGGAGGAGGGAATGGATCGGTGGCGGCGGGTGTTATGTAACTAACGGCCTAGTCGGTTTTGCGTTTGCTTTTCATCCCCTCCCCTGCGCAGCGGGGGGTGAGGCGGGGTTTTCGCGAGTGTCCGGTGGACACTCGCGCCGCCGAACGGGCGCGCTGAAGTTAGCGCGCACTGGGCGGGAATGGTTAGGGTGGGGGCGGTTGTTGTTGTGGTTGCTGTTCTCCATCCTGCACGCTTGCGAAGCCGTGGTACTTTCATCCACGAGGCTTATCGCCATCAACTAAACGATTTACTTCCGCGCCGTCGTATACAAGAAATTCTCCATCGTATGCTCGGCCAATCCATGCCACGGTTGTACCGTGCCGCGGAACTTGAGCCAGTCGGTGTAGATCTTCTTGAACGCCGGATTTTTGCCGGCCTCGTCCTCGAACAGCTCGAACGCAATCTTGTAAGCCGCCACCATCACGTCTTGCGGATAACGATGCAGCTTCACGCCGTAACCGAGCAAACGTTGAATCGCCAGCGGATTTTTCGAGTCGTACTCGGCGGTCATGTATTGATTGGCTTCGGCGGCAGCGCTGCTGAACGCTTCTTGATAGGGCTTCGGTAACTTATCCCACTCTTTGGCGTTCACGTACAACGACAGCTGTGCCTCCGGTTCCCACCAACCCGGGTAGTAATAGTTCTTAACGACCTTATAGAAGCCGAGCTTCTCGTCGTCGTACGGGCCGACCCATTCGGTGGCATCAATCGTA
Source organism: Gammaproteobacteria bacterium (assembly GCA_016199745.1). Lineage (NCBI taxonomy): Bacteria > Pseudomonadati > Pseudomonadota > Gammaproteobacteria > Gammaproteobacteria bacterium. Next base: position 3,002 of record JACQFZ010000049.1, on the reverse strand, counting down.
CCCTTTTCCAACGCCGGATAGATGTCACCGCCGGCCAGCGTTTGCGGAATGACGCCGAGCTTCGACATGATCTCACCGCCGAAGCCGGGAATCCGCATCTTGATGCCTTTGAGATCGGCGACCGATTTGATTTCGTTGCGGAACCAGCCGCCCATTTGCGTGCCGGTGTTGCCGCCCGGGAAATTGAGAATGTTGTAGTCGGCGAAGAACTCGCGCGTGAGCTTCAAACCGTTGCCATAGTACATCCAGGCATTTTGCTGGCGCGCCGTCAGACCGAACGGAATCGCGCAGTCGAACGCAAACGCCTTGTTCTTGCCGACGAAGTAGTAACTCGCGGTATGACCGCACTGCACCGTCGCGTTCTGCACTGCTTCCAGGACTTGCAGTCCCGGCACGATCTTGCCGGCGGCAAACACTTGGATGTCGAACTTACCGTCGGTGAGCTTGCGCACGCGTTCCGCCAAATATTGCGCACCACCATAAATAGTGTCCAAACTCTCCGGAAAGCTCGATGCCAAACGCCATTTGACCGCCGGCGATTCCGCGGCGATCGCCGCACCGGTAACGGTGGCGGCGCCTACGGCCACGCCGGCACCGGCTTGCTTCAGGAACGAGCGTCTATTCTTGTCGGTCATTTTTCCTCCTTGGTGGTGACAACGTGGTGACGGCTAATAGCATATCTGAACCGTCATTGACTATAGTCACGTTCCGCCGGAGCACCCACAAGGAGTAGCTATGGATTTACTGTTGAAAATCGCCGGTGCTATCGACACGCTGAACAAGGGCTTCGGCAAGCTGGCGAACTGGGCGGTGCTGCTGGCGTGTTTGATCAGTGCCGGCAACGCACTGGTGCGCTACGCGCTGCACATGAGCTCGAACGCGTGGCTCGAGGTGCAGTGGTATCTGTTCGCCGGTATCGTCATGCTAGGTGCGTCTTACACGCTCAAGCTGAACGAACATGTGCGCGTCGACATTTTTTACAACCGCTTGCCGCCGCGAGTTTGCGCCTGGATCGACTTGATCGGTTGCCTGCTGTTCCTGTTGCCGGCGACGGTGCTGTTGGCATGGTTCGCGTGGCCGTTCTTCGTCAACTCGTATCGTCTCGACGAGATCTCGGCCAACCCGGGCGGCCTCACGTTGTGGTGGGTTAAGTTGTTGCTGCCGCTCGGCTTCACGCTGTTGTCGTTACAAGGCGTCGCTGAAGTCATCAAGCGCATCGGCTTTCTGACCGGTCGCTACTCGATGGACACGCATTACGAGCGACCGCTGCAATGATCACGGTCGAAATGATGCCGCCGTTGATGTTCGGCGCGCTGGTGATCGTCATGCTGCTCGGCTATCCGGTGGCATTTTCGCTGGCGGCACTGGGCTTGGTCAGCGCTTTCGTCAGTATCAAACTCGGCTTCTTCACCGTCGATTTCTTACAGGCGTTGCCGCTGCGCGTGTTCGGTATTTTGTCGAACGAGCTGCTGCTGGCGATTCCGTTCTTTACTTTCATGGGCGCGATCCTCGAGCGCTGCGGTCTGGCCGAGGACCTGCTCGAAGGAACCGGTCAATTATTCGGGCCGGTGCCCGGCGGCCTCGCCTACGCCGTCATCATCGTCGGCGCGATTCTCGGCGCCATCACCGGCACAGTCGCTGCCTCGGTCATCGCCATGGGCATGATCTCGTTGCCGATCATGATGCGCTACGGCTACGACATGAAGACCGCGACCGGTGTGATCGCTGCGTCCGGCACGATCACGCAACTGATTCCACCCTCACTGGTGCTGATCGTGCTTGCCGATCAACTCGGCCGCTCGGTCGGCGATATGTACGCCGGCGCCATCGGCCCGTCGATCCTGCAAACACTGTTGTTCATCGTTTATATCTTCGTCATCTCGCTGATTAAACCGCAGTGGGTACCGCCGCTACCGAAGTCGGCACGCGCACTGCACGGTTGGCCGCTGATCAAACGCGTGCTGTGGGGCATGGTGCCATCGCTGGTACTGATCTTCCTCGTACTCGGCACCATTTTCATGGGCTTGGCGACCCCGACCGAAGCCGGCGCCATGGGCGCCGTCGGCGCCCTGGTTTTGGCGGCGCTGCACAAACGCTTGTCGTGGCCGCTGGTGCAACAAGGCATGGAAACCACCATGCGCATCACCGCCATGGTGATTTTCATTCTGATCGGCTCGACCATTTTTAGTCTGGTATTCCAGGGTGTGGACGGCAGCCGCTGGATCGAGCATCACTTATCGTCGTTACCCGGCGGCGTCGTCGGCTTCCTGGTATTCGTTAACCTATTCGTATTTTTCTTGGCGTTCTTCCTCGATTTCTTCGAGATCGCCTTCATCATCGTGCCGATGCTCGCTCCCGTTGCCGCCAACATGGGCATCGACTTAATTTGGTTCGGCGTGTTGTTATGCGTGAACATGCAGACGTCATTCATGCATCCGCCGTTCGGTTTCGCATTGTGTTATTTACGCGGCATCGCGCCGAAGCAAGTGAAGAGCAGCGAGATCTACCTCGGCGCGTTGCCGTGGGTGGGGCTGCAGCTGGTGATGGTTTTGGTCGTCATCTTCTGGCCGGGCTTGGTGACGAGCTGGGTCGAGCAGAGTCCAACGATTGATATCGATAAGATTGAAATTCCGAGACCGGAATATCAGCCGTTGGACGGTAGCGACATATCGACACCGGAATCGCACTGGAACGAACAACAACCACAAACGCCCCCACCCTAACCATTCCCGCCCAGTGCGCGCTAACTTCAGCGCGCCCGTTCGGCGGCGCGAGTGTCCACCGGACACTCGCGAAAACTCTGCCTCACCCCCCGCTGCGCAGGGGAGGGAATAAAAAAATGTAGGGTGGGCAAAAAGGCGTTGCCCACCCTAATGCAATGGACTCCACCCCCTTACTCAACGGCGTCACAATGCGCCAAGCGGGTTGAATCGGTCAACGCGCTATCGTCAGGAGGTGGAGCCCAGATGAATACTAACGCAGCGGTGATCGGATTGGATATT